>CAYIEG010000028.1:0-6896 GCA_964362375.1 uncultured Candidatus Saccharibacteria bacterium | reverse complement strand
TTTCGGCTTCAACTCTTGCAAGTACGTTGTGCAACCGAGGCGCCGCGGCGCGGCTGAAGCACTTATGCGGGCGATGCCGTTGCTCCGCAAAGAAGGCGTCACGGATTTTCTCGCAATCTATGCGGATATGCCTCTCTGGACGGCTGAGACCATCGCCTCACTCGTGGATCTGCACCATCGGGAGAAGCCGCTCCTTTCTATGACTACGGTTACGCTAAACGGTATGCACCCGCCCGAATTGGAGCGGTATGGTCGGGTCATCCGTGATAGCGGAGACGCAATCCGCTATATAGTCGAACCGGCCAATAGAACACCCGAGGAACTCGCCGCATGCACGGTGAACCCCTCTCTCTGGATTTGGGGACGCGAGTGGTTTACAAAATACGCGCCGGACGTTATTCCCGTGCACAGAGGAGACGGTTTCGAACCGGAACAGTATGTCCCTCCGCTCGTTGCTACAGCAGCTAAACAGAGAGGACAGATTGCGGAATTCTCGCTGAAAGATCCCTGGGAAGCGCTGGGGGTCAATACTATGCAAGAACTTGCGCTGGTCCGGCATATAAATCACACCCGCACGATTTCCGGCACTCTTGACGGGTTAGGAAGGCAAAAGATATGGACCATCACTGTTCCTGAAGCAGATTCGATATAGTTGTCTGCATCCGGGTTTATCGTGTCAAAGCGATAAACCCTTTTTCATTTACCAAAGAAAATTGCCGTCGCGGCGGAGCCGCTATAAAAGCCAGACTTACTCTTTTTCAAGCGTGATGCATACGGAATTGATGCAATATCGCTTTCCGCCCATTTCGGCCGGGCCGCCCGCCTTGCCCGCAAAGCGAGGCAGGTCGTCAAAGAGATGGCCGAGGTGCGAGCCGCAATTTTTACATGTCACTTCGGTGCGGCGCATGCCGTGGCCGGTATCTTCCTTGAGCTCGATATTTTCGAGATTTGCCGGTTCCGTAAAGCTCGGCCAGCCGGTGCCGGAATCGAACTTTGCATCCGAGGAAAATAATTCCGCGCCGCAGGCGCGGCAGCGGTAGATACCCCTTTCTTTTGTATGCACGTATTGGCCGCTAAAGGGTGCCTCGGTCCCCTTCTCCCGCAGGATTTTATATTCCTCCGCGGTCAGCTCCTGCCGCCACTGCTCCTCGGCCTTTTGTATTTTTTCGGCATTCATGATTGTTAAACTCCCCATCCCAAATTGTACACTCTCTGTTCGATCGAACAATGAGTGTGCAGTTTGGGGCTTGGGCGCGCGCAGTTCACCTCGATTTGAGTTTATCCTTAAACTTTTGGGCGAATTTGTCGAATTTGGGAGTGATGACTAGCCGGCAATAGGGCGCATCGGGATTCGATCGCCAGTACTGCTGATGATACGTCTCGGCCGGGAAGAATTTTTTCACCGGCACGATTTCAGTCACGATAGGATTACGGTACTCTCCCGACTCCGCCAGCCGCTTTTTTGACTCCTCCGCGAGCAGCTTTTGCCGATCGTCGTGATAGAAAATTACCGACCGGTATTGGGCGCCGACATCCGTTCCCTGACGGTTGGGGGTGGTCGGGTCATGAGTAACCCAAAAAATCTCGAGCAATTCCGGATAGGAGATTTTCGAGGGGTCATAAGTGATCTCGACCGCTTCGGCGTGCCCGGTGGCTCCGCTCGACACTTCTTCGTAGGTCGGACTTCTTCCGCCGGCCGGCAGATCTCCGCCCGCATAGCCGGAAACTGCCGATATCACCCCTTCAAGCGCCTCAAACACTGCTTCCACGCACCAAAAACAGCCGGCTCCGAAGGTTGCGCGTTGGGTATTCTTCATTAGAGATCAAGCTCGAGTTTCAGCACCGGTGTCGCGGGTATGTCCGGTTTATCTTCGGGAGCGGCCGCAGATTCGATGCCCTCGATTATTTCCAAGTCCGCATCGAAGATGCCGTTTGTTTCAAGCAAAATTTTCGCTTCCAGCACGGCGGCGGATACTTTCTGTAATATCTCACGTCCGCATTTTCATTTCTTTGTCCTCCCCTGCCCTAGCTACTTATCCGGGAAGCACTGCTTGCAGTAGTTGTAATTGTCGGATCCGACCGGCCCCGCGTATTCGCAGGTCGGTGCGGTAGAGAAGAGCGAGCAGTCAACCTGCGCTTTGGTCGCTGCTTCGGTTTGGCGCTGGACTTCTGCGTCGTATTGGCGTTTATACTCTTCTTGATATTGCTTTTGGGATTCTTCTTGGGTTCGGCGTTCAATCTCTTGCTGCGTTTGCGGCTGCTCTGATCCGTACGGCAGGCGCCCGGTCGGCTGAGGACCCTGGCCTGGTATTGCCGGATGCTCTCCGCCGCCGCCGGCCTCTTCTGTCTGCTTGCGTACCTCCTCCTCAATGCACGCGTTCAATTTCCCCTGTACGTCGGCGGGCAAATCCTCGGCCGTGCCGCCTTGCGATCCTTCCCCTCCCAAGCCCTGCATGCACGCAAACATTTCTTTGCAGGGCAGTTGGCTGCACGCGCGGGCTTTGGCCTCTATTTCGCCCCGCACTTTGGTCTCCACCTCGGCGATTTCTTCGGTCAATCCGTGCTCTTTGGCAAAGTTGAAGCATTCCTCCTGATTCGCCGCATCCTGGCAGAAGGATTCGCACTCCTCGCGCGAGCGGCACCCGCCCGGACCTCCGGCGGTTCCTATCTTCTTTGCAAGGGCTGCGTCTTCGCCTGAAATCAGCCCTGCTTTCTCGGCAAAATTCACGCATTCCTCGATGTGCGCGGAGTCGCCGCAATAGTCCTCGCATGCTTCTTTGGCTTTGCACTGCCCCGGCGTCTCGCCCCGCGCGATATACGGCGCGAATTTCTTTGCCTCCGCGAGTTCCTCGGGCGACATAATGCCCGCGCGCTCGGCAAATACAAGACATTCGTCCAAGTGGCCGGGCTCCAGGCAGTACGTCTCGCATGCCGCCTTGCGATTGCAATTACCGGGCGTTTGGACGCCGCTTTCAATCAGTGGAATTATCTTTTCCGCCTCCGCGGCTTCTTCCTCGGAAATAAACCCGGCCTGTTTGGCAAAGGCCACGCACGCGCGCATATGCGACGGGTCTTCGCAGTAGGCCTCGCACGCTTCTTTGGTCCGGCATCCTCCGGGCAAGGCGCCTCCTCCGGCCAGCACCGCCGCAACCCGGCGGCCCTCGACGATTTCTTCCGGGGTCCGGAGATTATAGCGCTCGGCAAATGCAAGACATTCGGTTAAATTCGCTACGTTCTCGCAATAAGCCGTGCACTCGGCATCATTCCGGCACCCGCTCGGGCCTTGAGTGATGCCGAGGCGCACCACGTAGTGTTCGGCTTCTTCCAGTTCGTCGGGCGGCAGGAGATTATGCTTTTTTGCAACTGCGATGCAGGCGCGGGCGCGCTCGACATCATCGCGCGCGTCGCAGTATGCCCGGCAGGCGGCTTCATCGCGGCAGTTGCCGAGTTCCCGGATGGGATAGGTGATGTCGTCTTTTGAGGTCGCGTTGGCGACGAGCGCAAATGAGACGATCAGCGCGGCGGCGAGGATCAAACCCGCAGCCGGCGAAAAATATCGAGAAATGTTCATAAAATATTACTGAAACGGATTTTTATACGTATCTTTGTAGGGATTAGTATCCGCGTCGAAGGGGTTGGTATCCGCCGCGAACGGGTTGGTCTCGGGGATATCATCCTTGAGGGGATTTTGCGCCTGCTCAAAAATTTGGGCGCCGAGGCCGCCCTCGGCAGACGGCGCGACCTCGTCCTCCGGAGTATTGCTCATCTGGAAATACCAATACCCTGCTCCCGCAATGACGAGTGCTATGATAACAATCGCGACGAGTTTTTGATTCATAATATTTAAAATACCACGGCGTTACCCGTGGGTTGAAATAAGGTTATCCACAGCGCACCCCCGACGGTTAACTTGGGCGAAAGACCCATAATGAAAAATCCCCGCTTGCGGGGATTTTTCATTTATCGATATGATATATCGATATTTTGAATTTTGCTCTGCAAAATTCTTTTAGTACCGGCCTCGGCCTCCGCCAAAGCTTCCGCGCTCGCGGCGGTCGAAACCGCCTCCGCGCGGCGGACGGGCTTCCAGCGGCCGAGCTTCATTGACGGTCACGTTCCGACCGTCGAGCTCCTTGCCGTTGAACATCTCGATCGCCTTCTGCGCCTCTTCATCCGAGGACATTTCGACAAAGCCGAAGCCCTTGGAGCGGCCGGATATCCGGTCCATGATGACGGTTGCCGACTCCACGGTTCCGGCTGCGCCGAAGGTTTCCTTCAGCGTGTCTTCGGTGGTGTCATAGGACAGCCCGCCGATGTACAATTTTTTTGCCATGATGCGTGAATAAATTATTTAGATAATAAAGTAAGCCGACTCACCCCTCCGACTTACTTTAGGTAAGGCAAGGAGACAATACTTACTTTTCAAGTATAGCATATCACCAGTGGGTTGTCAACAACCAGTTTTGCATATGTATTATAATACCTCGAATATCTTTTCCCTCGCCGCAAAGCCGTGGATGAGCCGTACCCGCGAATAGGCAACATTGAAATACTCCGCGAGCGCCTCGGCAATGGCGGCGTTGGCCTGCCCGCCCCGCGGCGGCTCATGTACGGCGACGATAAAATGAGCGGCGTCTATCTTCTCGATCCGGCGCTCCTTGGCCCCGGGTTTGGCCTTCACAAATATTTTCATAAAGTCCATGCCAGCGTCTCGTTCGGCCCGAAATCCGAAAAGAGCAGGTTCAATCCGAAAAAGCCGCTCGCGAGAATAAACAACACGAACCCGCCCATCCTTCCGATTTGTGCCAGTCGCGTCATGGCTTGCTATTTATTACGTTTCTATTATACAATATTTACGTACGCGTGAAAATTTAAGTGGGTATGGAGTGAAGCGGGTGTGATTCCCGCACTGTGCCGCAACGGTATTTCCGGTCTAGGCGCGAGGCGTATTTTACGAAGTAAAATCGCCCCGTCTCCGACAGATGTCCGGATAAGTCCGAACCTTCATATTAGGAATCGTGCGATTCCCCACAGTGCCCGTGCAGGCGATACGGCTGATTTTTCGGCCGCTACGTACTTATGCCGGGCGCATAGGTCTTTTTGTTTTTGGTCTTTGCAAAAGGAGCTTGTATCATGTATATCCGCATGCCCTACAAAGCCGCGCCCATCCCCTATGGCGTCCGGACGGTTGAGGAAGCCAAGCTTAAGGGATACAGCCCGAGCAAACTTCACTTTCCGACCCTCGAGCCGTGCAAACGGTTTATCGCGCGTATGCTCGAGCAAGCCGAGTGGCTGCGCCTGCTGACCCCCGACCGGATTGCCATGATGCGGCCGTATCTTGATCCCACTCCCCTGCGCCGCGCCTTTATTATCGTGGATCAGATTGGCAGTCCCGGGCATGTGCGGCGCAGCACGGGCGATCGCTACTGCATCTGGTCGCGAGATGTCAGCCGCGACAATTAGAAATAGCGCAATCACAGCAGGAAATGGAATTTTTAGTCGATTTCTTACGTCCTGCGGGAGGAATAGCCAAGCAAGTATCGCCCCGTCAGTCGTCTGACGGGGCATTTTCATACCTACCCGGTCCGGGCATTGAAAAAGCCGCGATGGCGGGAGCCATGCGGCAGATAGGGCGCAGTACTGGGCGTATGCGCGAAACAAGCGAGGATGCGTCATATCGGCGGAGTGCCGTCCATGGCCTTTACCCGCGGGGTGAAGTCTTCGGGCAGGCCGACTTGACACTCGTAGAATTCTACCTGTGTCCAGTGTTTGCTCGGGCCGTAGCGCTGGTAGAGCGCGAAATAGACGAGGTACATCAGCATATCGAGCTCGGACTGTGTCGGGTGCTCGGACATGGGGCCCAGATCGAGCCATTCCTTTTGCTTTATCGCCCGGACGAAAAAGTGCGGTGGCTGCATGACGCTCTCCTCTAAAACCCCGTACTGCGACTTATCTCTCCGTAAATTTTTGCGTTCCGGGGGGCGGCATGTTCTAAGATTTCTTACAAATAAATGCTTGCTCATGCCCTAAATTTGAATGGAATTTTGTAAAAAAGAAAAAGGTAATACTTGTATAAGTGTAATGATCTATGATATTAAACCCAATCTCGGTTAGTAAATTAAATAATGTTTTGTGCGACAACAAAGATATGTGGTGCTCTTTTTTGTCCGCGTATGCAAAAACCTTTTTCCTTAACCAATTTAAATTAGGCATGTTGAGATATAAAATTCCATCCTTTTTTAAAACCCTCCGAATATTTTCTAAAGCAATTCTAGGATTTTCTAAATGTTCTATCACATCATTACATATAACTATATCGAAAAAGTTTTCTGGAAAAGGCAGCGGGTCTTCGGCGCCGGCAACTTTTAGGGTTGCATTTGGAAGCCTCTTTTTCGCCTCTGCTATCGCATGCTCAGAAATATCCACTCCAAACTTGTCAAATGAATCTGGAAATTTCTGCAACATAAAGCCATATGCGCAACCAACATCAAGAATCTTCCCCTGCGTAATTTCCTTTAAGTATGGTTTCAGTGATCTAAAAAGATTTTTAAAATGTGTTTTCTGAAAATTACCATATCCCAATGAGTAGAAAAAAGAGTCCTTACCACTGAAGTAATTTTCTGTATATATTTTTTTGTAATCCATATGCAAAAATTCTCTTTTCCTAAAACTAAAAGGCAGTTCGAGCCTATATTTTTACAGGTTCAGCGAAGCGAGGCGACATCCAAAACCTTGCCAAATTCTAACTGGCTCGCCCTGCTTGATGACTTTCGAAAGTTTGACTGGGCGGAAGAATACAAGTATCCCACCGTTATCTTAGCCCAAATGAACCAGCTGCTGGCCGAATGCCGAGACGATCAGCCCGCTCTGCCCTGAGCTTGCCGAAGGGTTGCCCC
>CAYIEG010000027.1:0-6981 GCA_964362375.1 uncultured Candidatus Saccharibacteria bacterium | reverse complement strand
CGGTACCCGCATTTTCTCATAAAACGCAAAATCCTCCGGCTCGATGCGGAATTCGTTTTTGCAGTTTTGACACGTACTGGTTTCGGAAACCATATGCTCTACACGACCTCACGATTAAAACAGGATTCGCAGTAAACGATTTCCGGACGCTCGGGCGCGTAGCTCGTACGAATCGGGTTGCCGCATTTGGCGCAGACACGATCGTAAAACCGCATTGGACTCATGCGCGAAAGCCGCGCCCTGTGCCGGCATTCAAAGCATACACGCGGCAGGGGCAGGCCGAGACGCCGAAGCAGATCGAGCTCCTGCCCGATAATACGGTATGCCCGGCCGCACGATGCGCACTCGATAATTTCCTTTGCGACCGAATCGCCGGCGTCTTTGACGTGATCGGGAAGTTGGCTCGCCGGCATAGTGACCTGATACCTCGTATCTTCCTTGTCTTTCCACCGCCAGCCGCGCTCGAGCGCCGCTTCCTTTGCCAGCGGGAAATAATCCTGCGCGGTGGTTTCGTTGTAGTCAAACAAGCTTACGTCATACGGAAAGAATTCTCCGTATGAGAATTCCCTCCCCCGTGCGTCCCGATACGGACGCTCCTGCATATCGGCGACAATCCGCTCGCGCAACGCTTCGTACTTCTCCTTCGAATACGACTTGTTGAGAATGTGATACTCTTTTTTGCGCATCCCCACGCAGCCGAACATATGATGCGCCGAGAGCACAAACATCGAGTATTCCACGTCAAAGACGCCGTTCCATACGCAATAGCACATGCGGATGTTATTGGCCTCCTGGCCGCAGGTAATGCATTCATACATCCGCTCGGCATTCCGTCCCCATTCCGTATAGTCCTGCGAATCCTTTGCGTATTTCACGGTGATAAGGTAGGAATACTTCAGATTTTCCGAATCGTTCACCATCCAGCTCTCGCGGACGTTTTTTGTATGGTAAAGATATTCCCCCGACGCATTCACATTGTGCACCCCGTGAAAGGTCTTGTGGGGAAATTTGAGCCAGAATCTCCTTGCTTCTTCCTCTATCCGCTCGCGCGCCCGGAAAGACCCGATATCGTATTCCTGTATTTTCTTCCTATATTCTTCCGGAGAATACCGTTCGTTGAAAATGTGGTACTGCCGATTGCGCAGATTAACGCATCCGAAACAATCGGTACAGCCGGTCAGGTTCTTGGAAAAATAGATATTGTGGCTCGACTCGATGTCTTCGGAAAAATGGACACCATAGGATTTCTCAACATTGATGTTCTCATAGCTTAATTCGCTCGCATGGACCCGTATCCCGTCCATGCACTCCTTTGAATAAGCGCCCATCACCAAGTAGGCGCAATTCACCGCCTCGTCCGTATTAAAAACCAGATAGCAATTTTTCAGGTATCCTGCATGATTCGTATAGTCGCTCTGGATCATCGTCGGATAATCCACCATCAGCGGCATCAGAGGGACTTTCTGCTGCAATTCCCGGAATTGCTCGAAGAAATTCCTCGACGGATCATACTCCGCGGCATACGCCGATGCATCCCATTTGTCCGACCACCAGCAGGGATTGCAATAGACCTTATACGGCTTGTCAGGAGAGTGCACGCTAATTATATCGTTTCCGCATAGGCCGCATTTTCTCTTGTATAAACTCCGCTCATTCCGAAACATCAAGCGCCGCTGGAGCCGACACTCGGGACAAAACGTCGGCGGCGGCACCCGCATTTTCTCATAAAACGCAAAGTCCTCCGGCTCGATGCGGAATTCGTTTTTGCAGTTTTGGCATACACGATTTTCCATTTGATCGTCTATTGAAGTGAGACTTCAATAGACTAAATCAGCGGCTCGGGCGGGGCTTCGGACGGCGGCTCCGACGACTCCGCCGGGCCCTGTGCCGGAGCCGACGAAGCCGCGGGCGCCGGAGCGCCCGCGCCGCCTCCGGCGTTCCTGCGAAACAGAACCGCTTCCTGTTCCTCCTGCAGCATCCGCTTCACGTCTTCGGCCCGCATCGAATACTTTTGGCGTGAGGCCTCCTTGATGCGGTCTTTACACGACGGGTGGGGCGGCGGGAAGATCTTGAGGGTTGCGGCGGAAAAGGGATCATAGGTTTCCCCGTCGATCGTCTCCTTGATATAAAACTCCTGCATCCCGAGATTGATCATATCCTTGGCCTTGAAAAGCGGAGTCATCTCGGTCTCGAGCTTGGCCGCATCGTCGCCGCCGACCCGGAAAATAATGATATTGGCGACGTTGCCCAGCACCGTGTCTAGCACCTCGGGCAGCAGCTGGCTCGTATACTGGTGCGCCACGGTCAAATTGATGCCGTATTTGCGCGCCTCGCTGAAGAGATTGACAAAAGAATCGGTTACCAGATTGTGGAACTCATCCGCGTAGAGATAAAAATCCTTGCGCTCTTCCTCGGGAACTGCGGCGCGGGCCATACCGGCCTGCTTTATTTTAGTAATAAACATTGAGCCGAAGAAACTTGAATTTTCTTCGCCCAATTTTCCCTTGGAGAGATTTATCAAAAGGATTTTATGGTCATTCATTATTTCCTCAAATTCAATCTTATTCTCCTTCTGGGCAAAAATATCTCTCAAAGCGGGCATTGATAGAAATTGGCCGAGCTTATTAACCAAGGGGATGATGGCATCGGTGTCGAATTTCTCGCTCCAGTCCGCAAACTCTACCGCAAAAAATCTTTTCACCATGTCGTCGGTGATATATTCGATCACCTTCTGCCGGTATGGCCGGTCGGTGAGCATAGAGATCATGCCGCGCATCGTGGCCTCGGGATAGTCGAGCAGGGCGAGCGTCGTGAAGCGGAAAACGTGTTCCAATCGAGGAGTCCAGTTGGCGCCGAACTGCTTTTCCATGACCTCGATCAAGCCCTGCGCCATCTGGTGCTTGAGTTCAGGGAGGACTTTCTGCAATGGATTAAACGACACCGGCCACTCGCTGTCCGAGGGATCGATCAATACCACGTCCTCGATCCGCTCCTCGGGGATAAAATCCAAAATCGACTCGATCACGTCCCCGTGCGGGTCAATAAAACAAAGCCCGTGGCCGTAGCCGATGTCCTGGCGCACCAAAAGTTCCAAGAGTTTGGACTTCCCTACTCCGGATTTGCCGACGACATAGAGGTGCCGGCGCCGGTCCTGACGCTTTATGCCGAATATGTATTTTTTGGATTCCAGCGGCGCCTCGTAGTTGGTCCGGCCGATAAAAGAAACCTCGGCAGGGTCCGCGTGCTGGTACACCGGCAGTTCCGGCGGCGGCGGCCCGTATTTTGAGATGTGGATTCTTCCTTCGCGTGCCATGTTGCAGAATTTCCCCTTTCACAGTACCATAAAATTGTACAAACGATAACCGCATCGTATGACAGAAATCCTCAAGGCATTCTTCCAGCTCATCATCTGGAGTTTCGTCCCGGCGATGTCCTCGATCGTCCTCCTCAAGCTCTATTCCGTCTCGCAAGGGACCGCCGCAAAAGAATACCAATCGTCCGTGCGCGCCGGCTTCTGGGGAGGCCTCATACTCTTTTTGATCATCTTCGTGGCGCAGGTAGGAAGATTCGTGCAAACCAGCTTCCCGCACGAGCCGATTTACCAGGGATTCAATCCCTTTTTGGCGCTGGGTGCGGCAATCGCGATGTTCGTGATCCTCTATGGAAAGCAGACCGTGCGGGCAAGCCGTATCGGATGGCTGGTGCTCGGCATCACAACCTTGGCGCTCTGGGCGCTCTTCCACTATCTCTTTATCCACACCGCCAACGAGTATATCCTCTCGCTTGCCTTGGGGACGGCCCTCGGCATTTTTATGCACACTGCATTTCTGCCGTACCGCTTGCAGAAAATTGCCGGACGTTGAGAGCGAGTCCCGCCTGCCGAGATTGACGCTTCCATCAAGGGCACGGCACAGCTGGGACAGAGTCCCCCGGGTGACATGCTGCAAAGCAGCCGCAACATCGGCAGCGGGACGCTCAATCCTATTTTATAGGAAGCTGTTCCTCTCCCTCTCCGTAAATGGGAAGCTCCGCCGGAGGCCCGACTTTGCGCGCTTCCACCCGCTTGACCAAAGGCCCGGTAAGCACCAGCTTGGTGGGCGGGTGGAAGATCGTCGCAAGTTCCTCGATATTCAGCACCACGTTGGTTTCCCGCCACGGCTTGAATCCCCAATGGAAGAGCTTCATTTTAAGGGATGCCTCAAGCAGGGTATCCGGATACACATCGCGCTGGCGGTATTTCTCATAGAGCCACCAGCGACGTGCGGCGGCTCTACGCTGCGGAAAGATATATGGATAATACCAGACCTTGGCAAGGGTCCATGCATACACGTTGTGCTTGAATTTATTAAAATCTTCGCTCGCGTACTGGTTCATCGCGGCGAAAATGGACCGCCGGCCGAAACTCGATGAGAAGATTTCTTGCGGCGACATGTACAGGTAGCGGATTACGACATCGAATGCGGGTTTGCCGATCTTGCGGCCGATCGCCTTCATGGTCTCCACCTGGCCCGGGCTCGGGATGGAATAAAGAGGGAAACCCGTCTCCGGGTCTACTGCCACGGCGCCCTCGGGCGTGCGGATAAATCTCCCCAATTCCCTGATCCTGTTGATCTCTCTCTCGCCCGCTTCTCTGAATGAATCAATAAAATTATCCACTTTCGGCCGCACTAGGATCTGCACCCACAGATGCTCGCGCGGGTCGATACGCGAAAGAGTTTCCAACAGGGTGGAGACCGGGTCCACTTCTTTCTCCTCGGCCGGGGACTCATAGTCCTGGTAGGTGCGGATCGGATAGGCCGGGATTTTGGTCATCAGCAGTTCATTGCCGAACATCCGGTAGCCCGCCCTGTACAACTCCGCGGCATCCGGAGGCATACGGCGGGTATAATCCTCGTCTACTTCCGTAAACTCGATGTCAGGATACACCGCATAAAATGCGGCCTCTATGTGCTTGCGGCGGATGGCGGGAATAAAGAGATAAAAGTGGATCTCTCCGCCAAAGCTCACCGGTTCGAATGAAAACCACAGCGGCACTTCGCCGTCCCACCAGGTTTCTTGGAAGTCGGATGCCGAATTGCGGACCGCATGAAGCTGCTGGAACACCTGCTCCATCGCTCTCGGAGTCTGGATGATCTCGCGCGGGATATGCATCTCCAGCATCGTCCAGGCGTTGGTTACTTTCTTATAGTATTCCTGGATGTAGACTTTCCAGAGCTGGACCGCGGAAAACAGCAGCACCAAAAACACCCACAGCCACCAGTAGGCCGCAAACCAGCTCCAGAAAACCTGCAAAGGGGCAGGAAGAACAAAAGGGAATGCGATAGGCAGAAAATCAAGAGTCATACCACAAATAGTATCTCGTCGTATAAAGTATTTTGTATGCCCAGTCGCGCTTTGCGCGACTCATACGAGACATACGATCCAAGATACCGTATACGTGCGGATTTGTGAATTTACACGAGAGTGTACTTCCCGTCCTCTGTGCGCTTGAACAGAGAACGGTCCTGGAGATTCAGGAGAATCGTCTGGGGCTTCACCAGCCGTTTTTCGGCGGCAAGCCGCACGATTTCTTCCCGCGCGAGCGGGCGGTCTGATCCTTTGAAGAGCGACACCAAGACTTCCCGCACGGTCCCGGGTTCATACCCCCACTCACGGAGCGCATAGAGTCCCCTCCCGACGAGCACGAATCGGTTGTCTTTGATCAATTCGTTGTGCACGGTCTGGGGATGGGCCTTCTTCTTATTGCCCCAGCCGACCCGGTCAATTGCCGCGGCGACATCGCGAAAATGCATGGGCTGTCCGGATTTTGCGAGCACCGCATACGCCTTGTCTTTTATCCCTCGGGGAGAAATCGTGGGCCACGAAACCAGCCCGTAATCCCCATAGGGATTTTTATGAATCAATTTGGAAATCTGAAGGTGCGCGTCCGCCGCCGCCTGCACGCGCTCGGATGCCGCTCCATCGTCCGGCGAGAGCAGCCCGGAAAGCACCTCTTTTGTGACCGGCTGTCCGCGTTCGGAGAGCCGCGCGACGGTGAAGCGCAGCAGCTCTTCCGCTTTTGCCGCCGCAACGGGGTTGGTTGTCCAGCGGCCATGGTATATCTCGGTCTCGGGAAGAAATCGAAACTGGGGGGCAGCGGTCAGGAGAAATCGCAAGTGCGGATGGAAACGGCCGGGTGAAGCGGTCAAGAAAAGGTGATGTTCCGCCATCACCCCGCCCTGCGCCTGAATTTCCGCTTCGATCGGCTGGAAGAAATTACCGAGATCCCCCGCCTCGGGCCCATGCAGGCGGCGCAGCGCATCCGCCTCGATCTGGCGCACCCGCTCGCGGGTGATCTTATATTTTTTTCCTATCTCCTCCAGGGTCTGCCGCTCCCCGCCTTTCAGTCCAAACCGGCATTCCAAAACCTCCCGCATCCGCTTGGCCGGGAGCATCTGCAGAAGCATCTTTGCCGCCTGCGGCGGTGTGATTGGAAACGGCAATACCATGATATAAGCTATAATACCATATTACGGCTTTTCAGTCAAAGAATTCCAGATGACGAGTAGGGGCGACGCTACGAAGATGGACGAATAGGTCCCAAAGACGACCCCGATGATCAGCGCCAGTACAAAGTATTGCGTAGACGCGCCCCCGAAGAAGAAAATTGCGGCAAGAACGAAGAGCACCGTCAGCGAAGTCAGGACCGAGCGGGTGAGCGTCTCATTGACGCTGCGGTTGACGGTAGCGGCATAGGGCTCCGGGCGCTTTTGCACGCGCAGATTCTCGCGAGTCCTATCGAATACGACAATTGTATCATGCACCGAAAACCCGAGGATAGTCAAGAGTGCGGTAATAAACAGCGCATCGACCTCCACACCATTGAACCGGCCGAGGAGAGAAAAGACGCCGGCGGGAATGAGCACGTCATGGATGAGCGCGGCCACCGCGACAATACCGTATTTCCACGACGAGACGGGCTTGGACACATGGCGGAATGCC
>CAYIEG010000026.1:6113-7199 GCA_964362375.1 uncultured Candidatus Saccharibacteria bacterium | reverse complement strand
CCGCACTTTCCGCGGCGCCATATGCAGGTATCGCAATGTGGCAGTCACTTCCATATATCAAATATATTATATCATTCGCTCTTTTCGGTCTTGGCCGCAGCGGCTTTTTCCTTTTCCGCTTCCGCCGCTTTCAGCTCCATCTCCTTTTGCATCCTCCCGCCGTGGCGCAGGAATTTCCTGGTCGGGGCAAATTCACCGAGGTGATGGCCGACCATATCTTCCATGACCCGCAGCTCGACGAACGTCCGCCCGTTGTGGACCGCAAAGGTATACCCGACCATCTCGGGGGTTACCGTGGAATCCCGCGCCCAGGTCTTAATCACGGCCTTGGACCCCGGCGAGGTTCTCGCCAGATGTTTCAGGATGCTGGGGTGTACGTATGGGCCTTTCTTTAAACTTCGTGCCATAAAATATTTATTTCTTCCGTCTTGAAAGAATAAACTTCTCCGATTTCCGGTTCTTTTTCCTCGTCTTCACTCCCCGCGCGGGCTTGCCCCACGGCGTGGCGGGGCCCCGCCGGCGGCCGACCTTGGACCGCCCCTCTCCTCCGCCGTGCGGATGGTCAACCGGGTTCATGGCGGTTCCGCGCACCGTCGGGCGGATCCCCATGTGCCGCGCTCTCCCCGCTTTGCCGATGGTCAAAAACATCCACTCGGGATTGGAGAGCGTGCCGACCGATGCCCAATTCTCCGCCCGTACCATTCGTACCTCTTTTGAGGGAAGCTGCAAATGCGCATACCCGCCTTCCTGCGCTAGCACCACCGCACGCGCACCCGCCGAGCGGACGAGCCGCGCCCCTCTTCCCCGCTCCAGCTCGACGTTGTATACCATCGTGCCGACGGGAATTTTTGCGAGCGGCAGGCGATTGCCGGTTTCAACCGGCGCGGTATCCGACGTGATCACCTCCTGGCCGCGCGCCAGGCCGTGCGGCGCCAGCACGTAGCGCTTTTCTCCGTCGCGATACGCGAGGAGCGCGATAAAAACCGTGCGGTTTGGATCGTATTCGATTGCTACGACCCGGGCCGGAATATCTTTTTTGTCGTAGTGGAAATCAATCTCCCTCCACAGGCGCTTGGCGCCGCCGCC
>CAYIEG010000026.1:0-6103 GCA_964362375.1 uncultured Candidatus Saccharibacteria bacterium | reverse complement strand
AGCCGGTAAAGCCGTTTCCGGCCGCCGCCTTTGTGGCGCACGGTAATCCGGCCGGCGCTTGAGCGTCCGACATGGCGTTTGCGTCCGGTCGTCAAGCTTTTTTCGGGCTCGGTCTTTGTCACAACCCGACGCCATTCGATAAATTCAGCTTGGCGCCGCGCCGGTGATGTGGGTGGATACCGTTTCATACTATGGTTTATCGCGTTTGTATTTCCTGCCCTTCCCGCAGGCGCACGATCGCTTTTTTAAATCCGGGCTTCCAGCCGATCTGACGCCCCCGGCGCCGCTCCTTGGCGGGCATGTTGAGGATGCGGACAGATTCGACCGTCACCCCGTAGCGTACGGCAACCGCTTGGCGCACCCGCAGCTTGTTGGCTCCGGACGGCACGGTAAACACATACTGGCGCCGGCTCCCCAAGGCACTCGCTTTTTCGGTCAAATGCGGCATGAAAAAGATGTCCTGCGCCTTGGCCCGGGGCGATGCGTTCTTCGCTTCCGCCTCGCGGGGATCCGGCGCGGGACGCGCGGCCGCCGGTGCAACCGCCCGCTCTTTACCCGGCTCTTTTTCTTGCGTGAAAATCTTTTTCCAGAAGGCCATGGGGATTATTTTAACGCTTCAATCGCCTGCTTCGGAAATACGATGTATTTATACTGCAGCACTTCATAGGCGTTCAGGTTTCTCGCTTCATCCACTCCGGCATACGGGAGATTGCGCAAGGCGCGCCGCGCCGTATCGTCTTTGGCCGGGAGCGCCACGAGGGCCCCCTTGCCCTTGCCGATGCGGCTGAACTCGGGCTTTGCCGAAAACCGCTTGAACATGGCGCCCGCCGACTTAGTCTTTGCGTCCGGAAACTGCACGCTGTCGAGCACCAGGATCTCGCCGTCTCGGGCTTTAGCCGAGAGCACGGCCCAGAGGGCATTACGGGCCATCTTCTTATTGATCTTCTTCTCGTATACCTTCACGTTCCGCGGCCCGTGGGTCACGCCTCCGCCTTTCCAGATCGGCGAGCGGATCGAGCCGTGCCGCGCGCGGCCGGTTCCTTTCTGGCGCCACGGCTTCTTCCCTCCGCCCCGCACATCGCCCCGGTCTTTCGTGTGCGCGGTTCCCGCGCGGCGGTTCGCGGACAAGCTGGTCACCACCTGATGCACGAGGTCCGGATTCCACTGGACGCCGAATACGCGCTCCGGCAGTTCAATCGTCCCGGCCTCTTCTCCCGATTGATTGTATACTTTCATCTGCATAATCATCCTCGGATCTCAAGCAGCGTGCCTCTGCGCCCCGGCACCGCACCGCTGACGGCAAGCACATTGGATCCCGTATCGATTTTCGCAACTTTCAAATTCAAAACTGTCACCCTCGCTCCCCCCATGCGCCCGGCCATCCGGATGCCCTTGGCCACCCTGCCGCCGGCTCTCCCGCCTCCGCCGCCGATGGACCCCGGCTCGCGGTGCGCGTGCTTGGTGCCGTGCGTCGCGGGCGCCCCATGAAAACCGTGCCGTTTTACCACTCCCTGAAACCCTTTGGCCTTTGAAATGCCGCTCACTTTCACCGTATCGCCTTCCTGGAAAGTAGAGACATCAATGACCGTGCCCCGCGCATATTTCTCCGCTTCTCCCGTCCGGAACTCCCGCACGTGGCGGAAATTGCCGAGCTCCTTGAAGTGCCCGCGCTGGGGCTTTGCAATCCGCTTTTCCTTCCGCGTCCCGGCGGCAACCTGCACCGCCGAATATCCGTCTTTTTCTCCTGTCCGCACCTGCAATACCGTATTCGGGAGTGCCTGAATAAGGGTCACGGGGATCACCTGCCCGTCGCCTTTGAAGATCTGACTCATCCCGATTTTTTCTCCCAGAAGGAATTTCATCTTTTTCGCGAAAATTTCCAACAAAAAAGCCGGTTCTCCCGGCGTCAAAACACGACGCAGGTTCCCTCCTTAGCGCTTTAAGATACTTACTATCATAGTGACAACCGATGAGTGATTTGAATCACTCAATCCTATCCCGTCGCACTTGGGCGGAACAGGCTTGAACAATCCAGCAGGCACTACATCATCTTGATTTCAATGTCTACCCCCGCAGGCAGGCTCAAATTCGTCAGCGCGTCGATGAGCTTGGAGGTCGGCTCCAAGATATCGATCAAGCGCTTGTGCACCCGCATCTCGTACTGCTCCCGGGCATTTTTGTGGACGAAACTGGAGCGGTTGACCGTATACTTATGAATTTCCGTCGGCAACGGCACCGGCCCCACCACCTCCGCGCCGTTGCGAATGGCGGTCTCCACAATCTGGCGCACGGAGCTGTCGATGATTTTCGAATCATACGCCCGGACGCGGATGCGCAGGCGCGTCTTCACTACTTCTTCTGTCTTTTTGGTAGCCATTGCGGGAAAGAGCGTTTTGATACAACAAAAAGCGAACTTTTCACCCTCTGACTCCCAACGCCCTGCGCCGTTTCATGAGTGAAAAGTCCGCCCTCATTCCATCATTTCAAAATTTTGGTAACTACTCCTGCGCCGACCGTCTTGCCGCCCTCGCGAATTGCAAACCGCTGTTTCTCTTCCAGCGCCACCGGCTGAATCAGCTTCACCGTAAAGGTAATCGTGTCGCCCGGCATCACCATCTCCGTTCCCTGCGGAAGCGTCACCTCGCCCGTCACATCCGTGGTGCGGATGTAAAACTGGGGCTTGTATCCCGCAAAGAACGGCGTGTGCCGCCCGCCCTCTTCTTTGGTGAGGATGTACACTTCCGACTCAAAGTCCGTGTGCGGGGTAACACTCCCGGGCTTGGCGATCACCTGCCCGCGCTCGACGTCTTCTTTCTTCAGTCCGCGCAAGAGGATCCCGGCGTTATCGCCCGCAATCCCCTCATCGAGGGATTTGTTGAACATCTCGATTCCAGTGATGGTTGTCTTCTGGGTGTCGCGGATACCGATTACTTCGATTTCATCGTTGACTTTGACCTTGCCCCGCTCCACGCGGCCGGTCACCACCGTCCCGCGGCCTTCGATCGAGAACACGTCTTCCACCGGCATCAAGAACGGACGATCTATATCCCGGATCGGATCGGGCACATACGAATCGAGCGCCGCGGCGAGCTCAAATATCTTCTTGGCCCACTCATCGTCCGCGGAGGTGGCACTGAGCGCTTTCAATGCCGAGCCGCGGATTATCGGGGTCTCGTCTCCGGGGAAATCGTATTTCTTCAGAAGCTCCCGCCCTTCCGCCTCCACCAGATCCACCAGCTCCGGATCATCTACCATGTCTACCTTATTCAAAAAGACGACAATCGCCGGCACGCCGACTTGGCGCGCAAGCAGGATATGCTCGCGGGTCTGGGGCATCGGGCCGTCGGCGGCCGACACTACCAAAATCGCGCCGTCCATCTGCGCCGCACCGGTAATCATGTTCTTGATGTAGTCCGCGTGTCCCGGCGCGTCGATGTGGGCGTAGTGGCGCTTCTCGGTCTCATACTCGGAATGGTGGAGCGCGATCGTAATCCCGCGCGCCTTCTCTTCGGGCGCGTTGTCGATCTGATCCACCGTTTCCACACGGGACGGAAGACCCTTCAAGCTCAAGGCCTTGGTAATTGCCGCCGTCAAAGTCGTCTTGCCATGGTCGACGTGGCCGATGGTCCCGACGTTCAAATGAGGTTTCGTGCGCTCAAATTTGGCTGCCATAAAAATGGTTAATACCGAGCTTATTTAATTACTAAAATTGACACTCTTCATCGTAACGCATTTCCGCCAAGCCGTCAACACCTCATAGGGGAAGGTCTTCCAGGCGCACTTCTTCAAGCCGCGTATGGCTGCTTCCACCCTCCACGGCTTCATCGGCGAAAAGTTCGGTTTCCTCCGCATCGCGCAGTTCCCACTCGGTTTTCTGCAGCGGCAGATCGAGCACCTCCTCGGCGGGTGCAGCGCCATTTCTGCCCTGCGGGGAGGCGGCGAGCTTCTCATATTCGGAAAATGACATAAGGACGAGCGCCGGTTCGCCGTTTTCCACCAGGATGAATCGGTCACCCCGTTCGGTCACAAATTTTTTGATCTTCGTAAAATCCATTTTGTCCGATAGGCCGTATCCGTCCGATAAATCCGCCCGGCCTTATTTCTTTCCTTCTATAATCAGCTGCGCGATGTTATTGGGCACCTCCTCGTAGTGGTCGAACTCCATCGTAAAGGACGCCCTTCCCTGCGTCAAGGAACGCAAGGTCGTGACATAGCCAAACATCTCCGAGAGCGGCACCTTGGCGTCAATCACCCGGATGCCGAGCCCCCGCTCGTCCATGCCCTCGATCCGCGCGCGCTTGGAATTGAGGTCGCCGGTCACTTCTCCGAGGAACTGCTCAGGCGTCACCACCTCGATTTTCATGATTGGCTCAAGCAGCACCAGCCCGGCCCGCCGCGCCGCTTCCTGGAGCGCGATGGAACCCGCAATCTTGAATGCCGCTTCGGACGAGTCCACCTCGTGATATGAGCCGTCGTAGAGTGCCGCCGCGATATCCACCACCGGGAAACCGGCCAGTATCCCCTTTTCTTTGGCTTCTTTTATGCCCTTCTCGATTGCCGGGATAAATTCTTGCGGGATAATCCCGCCCTTGATTTCATTCACGAATTCAAAGCCCTTGCCCCGCTCCAGAGGCGAGACCCGGAGCCAGACATGGCCGTATTGGCCGCGCCCGCCCGACTGGCGGATATATTTTCCCTCGGCTTCGGCGGTCTTTTTGATGGTCTCCTTGTAGGCGACCTGGGGCCGCCCGACATTCGCTTCAACGCTGAACTCCCGCTTCATCCGGTCCACGATGATTTCCAGATGCAACTCGCCCATGCCCGAAATAATGGTATCGCCGGTCTCGGAATCTCCTTTGATACGGAAGGTCGGGTCTTCCTCGGAGAGCCGGCGCAGGGCCAGGCCCATCTTTTCCTGGTCTGCTTTGGTTTTGGGCTCGATCTTGAGCGAGACCACCGGCTCGGGAAATACGATTTTCTCCAAAATTATGGGCTTTTCGGGGTCGCAGAGCGTATCGCCGGTGTGGGTGTTTTTGAGGCCGACAATGGCGCCGATGTTGCCCGGCTGGATTTCCTTGAGCTCCTCCCGATCGTTGGCGTGCATCCGGAGGATCCGGCCGACCCGCTCCTGCTCGCCGCTGGCCGCGTTGTAAACATACGACCCGGCTTTCAGCGTACCGGAATACACTCGGAAAAAGGTCAGCTGGCCGACATAGGGATCGGACTGGAGTTTAAAGGCAAGGGCTGAAAAGGGTGCCTCGTCCTTTGCCTCCCGCGTTTCCTCGGCGCCGGTCTTGGGGTGCGTGCCTTTGACCGGCGGCAGATCCAGCGGCGAGGGGAGGTATTCGATCACGCCGTCGAGTACCAGCTGCACACCTTTGTTCTTGAGCGAAGATCCGCAAAACACCGGGACGAGCCGGTACGAAAGCGTCGCCCGGCGCAGGGCCGCGCGCAGTTCCTCGATCGTCATCTCCTTAGCCTCCAGATACTTCTCGGTGAGCGCTTCGTCGGTCTCGGCGATTTTCTCCACCATTTTATGATGCCATTCCTCGGCCGATTCCTTGAGCGCCTCGGGGATGTCGCCGAGCTCCAGCCGCTCGCCGTGATCGCCCCGGAAGTAGACGGCTTTCATCCGCAGAAGATCGATCACTCCCTCATGCGCCTGCTCGAGCCCGATGGGGATTGTCACCCCAACGGCGTTGGACGTCAGCCGCTCATGGATGGAAGCGAGCGAGCGCTCGAATGAAGCGCCTGTCCGGTCGAGCTTGTTGATAAAGCAGATCCGCGGGACGCGGAAGCGGTCGGCCTGGCGCCAGACGGTTTCCGACTGCGGCTCCACTCCGGCCACGCCGTCAAACACCACCACGGCGCCATCGAGCACCCGGAGCGAGCGCTGGACTTCAACCGTAAAATCAATGTGCCCCGGCGTATCGATGATATTGAAACGATACTCCTGATCCTTGGTCTGCTTTTCCGGAGGAAGGTACGAGAGCTTCCAGAAGCAGGTCGTGGCCGCCGCCGTAATCGTAATCCCCCGCTCCCGCTCCTTCTCCATCCAGTCCATCACCGTCGTCCCCTCGTGAACCTCGCCTATCTTGTGGGA
>CAYIEG010000025.1:4373-7502 GCA_964362375.1 uncultured Candidatus Saccharibacteria bacterium | reverse complement strand
ACGCGGTGAGGGAAAGCGGCGCGGGGAGGCCGAACTGGGCGCGCACGGGTTGGACCAATAGGACTAATTGGACCAATAGGACTGATAGGATTGACAGGGGGAATCTCATTTTTCGTTTTTCATCTGCGAATATTCGGTCTTGGCCTGCCTGATCAGAAGGAGCTGGGCGGGGTCGGAAGTGATGATCTGGTCTTCGGTGTAGGACGCGATCACTTTGATCGCCGCGTGCTTGAGCCCGGCAAAGAAGATCCCCTCTCCCCGGTCGGATTCAAGCAGGAGGAATTTTTCTTCCTCCGTCAGGTTGAAGGTCTGCACCACCAGATCAATGGTCGCGGGCGACTGCTTGAGTAAAATCTGCATGGAAGAATTGGTGATGATGGGCTTGCCGTAGGGGGAATTCAAGAAGTCGCCGACATCCTGGGTAATCGTCGAGAGGCCGAGGTAATACTTGCGGCTTCGCTTGGCAATACCGAAGAGGAACGACGCGCCGTCCTCGTTTTTCATCAGCCACCACGCCTCATCCACGATCAAGAGGCGCTTTTTGAGATCGGTGCGCACGGCGTTCCATATATACCGGAGAATCAGGAAGATGCCGATCGGCCGCAGCTCGTCTTCCATGTCGCGGACCGAAAACGCGACCAAGCGGTTTTTCATCTCGATATTGGTCGGCTGGTTGATAAATCCCGCCCAGGTGCCGGTCGTGTATTTTTTTAAGCGCATGGCCAGATTCTCTCCCCCCGCGGTCGAGGCGAGCACCAGCTCGAGGTCCGAAAGAGTCGGCGGGGCGGCTTTGGAGAAGTCCGATTCCGGCGTGATGTCGCGCGAAGCGTAGGTCTCGGTAATCGCTTGGTCGAGAATGGCGTCCTCTTCCGGTGAGAGTCCCCCGAGCATCAGGCGGAAGAGGCCGATGAGGTTGACGATGTTGGACCGCAGGACGTCTGAGGGCGATTCGTCTTCCCGCGGGACGGGCAGGTCAAAGGGGTTGATGTGATTCTTCGAGGTGAGGGAGATATTGATGTAGGAACCCCCGACCGCCTGCGAGAGATACTCATATTCCCGCTCGGGATCAATGATGATCGTGTCGATCCCCCACATGAGGGAGCGCAAGACCTCGAGCTTTACCAAATAGCTTTTGCCCGCCCCGGAGGTGCCGAAGATTACCGAATTGGCATTGGGCAGGGAGAAGCGGTCAAAGAGGACCAGGCCGTTGTTGTGGCGGTTGATGCCGTAGAGAATCCCTTTGTTGGAAGTAAGGTCAAAGGAGACGAACGGGAAGGTCGAGGAGATCGGGGAAGAATTGAGGTAGTTGTTGATGGCCAGTTTGTCGGTATTGAGCGGGAGGATGGTTTGGAACCCTTCCGCCTGCTGGAAGAGCGCGGGTTTGGTGTAGACGAGCCGCGCTTCCAGGAGCGACTTGATTTCGGTCTCGGTCTTGTTGAGCTCTTCTTCCGAAAGGCCGTAGATCGTGATGTAGAGTCCGTAGAAAAAGAGCCGTTCCTGCGCCTGCTGTAGCTTGTCGCGGAGTTCCTCCAGATCGCGGTAGGCGGTGTCGAGGATCGGGTCGCGCACTAGGCCCTTTTCCTCGCGAATCGAAATCTGCGACTGAACCTGCGCCACTTTTCTCCGGAGGGTGCGCAGAATCGCGGCGGTATCCACCGGGCTCACGTACATCGAGATATCAAAGATCTTGTCCATGTTGATCACCGGGCTGAACCAGTTCGTATGCAGATACCGGGGGTAGGAAAAGACGAAGAGTGTCCGCGCGAGCTTGGCCCCCAGGCGTATGAAAGTCGGCTTCACTTCGAGCGCGGAGGGGGTGAGGACGTCTTTGAGCGATAATTCTCCGGTGCGATAAATCTCCTCGGGGAAAACCGCGAGGATCTCCTCGTCCGTTGTCTTCTTGGGTTTGAATAAATCTGCGAGCGCCATAGGGTGCTATTCCGTCGGTGTTACCGCTTTTTCGAATTCCGTCGGGTTGTATAGCCCGTAGAATAATTCGATCAATTCTTCCGTGTTGAGCGGGACCGAGCGGATGCCGAATCGCTGCAGCCCCTCGATCACCGTGTCGACCCGCTGCCAGAGCTGGTGTTTGCGTTCTTCGAACGCGCGCGCGTCGAGCGCCGCGCCGTTGCGCTCGGCGCTCAAAAGCGAAAGGATTTTGGCAAACCGGCCCTTTTTTTCCAGGATCGCGGGCGTGAACGGCACGACGACGTAGAAGGTTTTAGACATGATGTTGGTGCCCGCGACAAAGCTCTTGATGAATTCGATGTATTCGCTGATTTGGATCCGCAAGAGCTCGGATTCTTCTTCCCGCGCTCTCTCGGCGAGCGTCTCCAGATACGGCTCGATATTGATCCGCCGCGACTGGATGACGATCTGCAGGGGAAAGTCCAAAGCGTTTAAGAAGTTCTGATACTGGAAAATAGTGGCATCCTGCTCGTCGGTCGATTTGAGCGCGAAGTTGAACGAGGAGCACATCAAAATTACCCGCAAGCCGCCGTCCTTCAGGACGATGACGTCTTCGCGGATCGAATCTACTGCGAGAAATTGTTGGGCTGAAGCGGCGGCTGGCATGGCAATTTCTACAAGCTAATTCCTAACCTACTCGCGTATCTTCTTCGCGATATCCAAGCTCCAGGCAAGATCCGTGAGTTTCGATGCGGAGAGTTTGGGAATTTTTGCAACCGGCGTTTCCGATTTTTTTGCTCCTCCGGCGTACGCGTCCGGCTTTTTCTCCTCCTTTTTCCAGAGATACAGGCGCGGCCGCACTAGGTATACGATAGCGTTTTTCACGATGGTCGGGAATGGCTGCTCATTCACTTTGAGGAACGCGAGCGCTCCCGAAAGGGTGCCGGCCAGTGCGGCGACGAGGAAGAAGAAAACAACATTCAGGAATATATAGGCGGCGAGAATCACTCCCCCGCCGGCCGCCAGATACAAAAATTGCTTCACGGTGAAGGGGCCTATGACTTTATCCTCGACGGTGATGAATTGTGGGACTTGAAACTGGTGCATGGTTATTCAACCGGCTCGCGGTAGGGATCAAATCCGCTCCACTGTTTTGGTTTTTCTCCTTGGGGTTTGGGTTGATTTCGGAGATCGATCGGTCGAGACGCGAGGGCTTCCCGC
>CAYIEG010000025.1:0-4273 GCA_964362375.1 uncultured Candidatus Saccharibacteria bacterium | reverse complement strand
GGTCGAGACGCGAGGGCTTCCCGCCCCGCGGGAGCCCCCGTCTGCGGGATTTTCGGTTTCGGCGGCGGGTCCGCCAGCTGGCGGACGAGGGGCGCGGGAGCGGCTTCCTGCGGGGCAGGAGCGCTTGCCGGGGGTGGAGCCGCTTTTTTCTCTGCAACGATTTTTTCCGCCTCGTCGCGGGTCAGGAATTTTGCCGGCATCGGTGTCTGCACCTTGGGAATTCCCTCCAGGAGCGGCGCTATCTCTTTTTCGATCGGCCGCGGAGCGGGCGGTGTCTGCGCCGCCGGTTCAGGAGGCCGTGCCTCTATCCGCTGGAGCACAAGGGGTGCGGGCGTCTTGCCCGGAACGAACGCCTCTTTTTGCAGTGCGGCCTCCCCTACCTCTACCTGATGCGCTTGCCTGAGCGCTTCGCGCAAGGGAAAGAATATTTGGTGATTGATTTCGAGCGACACTTTGCGGGCGGTTTCGGCGTCTGTTTCAAGGCGCTGGGCAAGTGCGGAGACAAATTCCCGCGGCGGCGTAAGCCCGAGAATTACAAATCCGGTTTCCTCCGCGACAAACCCTACCTTCTCGATCGTCAGACCGCTTTTCTTGCCGATTTCGAATATCTTTTCCGCAACCTCGGCGCTGAAGAGCGCCTCTTTGAGAACGGCCGGGAGCCGCTCATAACGCTGTTCTAGTTCTGGTCGGTTGTAGTGCGCCATAGTGTTCAAAAACTATTTGATTACCACGCGGAATTGGCGTTGGGTGGAACGCCCGGCCCCGCCTCTATCGGTCATCTTCACCGTGATCTGGTAGTCGCCCGAGGTCTGTGGGTCTCCGTGAAGTACGCCTTGGTCATCTATCCTAAAGTCAGGAGTGGGCGGCCTGGTTTCGACAATAGTAAATACATACGGTTCGGTCCCTCCGCTTGGTTGGAGATCAGCGGGCTCATATGGTTGTCCTGCTGTTCCCTCGTGCAGCCGAGTCGAGGCTCCGAGTGCGGGCAGCACCCCCGGAGGGATCCGCCAGCCGAGCTCTCCTGCGGCATTGGTGTAGAAATAATTAATTGCGCCTTCATCCATCTGATCCAGGGTTTGCCGCATCCTTGTTTCATCAGCGGTCAGGTAGTCATTGATCCTGCGAGCTACGTCAGGCCGGTACTGCCCCAGTTGGCTCAAGTGGGCCGCCTTTGCCGAGAGCAGGTACATTTGCTTCATGGTGTCGTTGTCAAGAATACCCAAATCCATTGCCCGCATATCCTCGGGCCGTACCCGCTGCCACGCGAGCCACTGCGCGAATTCTTCATCCGCGAGCTGGCGCCCGACCCTCTGTTCCGCCTCTGTCCATCCGGCGGCGTTCTTTACCCGATCCATCTGATCGGTCCTAAAGTCACCCGGCCGGGCAATCATAGGATTCGCGCGGAGGAACCCGACAATATCAAGTCCTGTGCGCCGGATCGTGTCTACGCCTCTCCGCTGGGCGGCATCGTCGTAGCCGCGGATATTATTGCCCTGGCTGTCCTTCATCGGAGTGAGATCTTTACGCGTCTGCAGGATCATCATCGCGGCGGCAAGTTCGGATTCTGAAAATTCACTTGCGCCGATCGCGCGCTGGATTTCCTGCGAGGTCATAGAGCCTAGACGCTGCTGATCTTTGACAATTTGATCCCGTCCCGCCTTCGCAACCTGCCGGAATGCCCCGGCGGGCTGCCTAAGCAAACCACGCAGGAAAGGGCTCTTGATTTCCCCGATCTTCACTCCTGCGGTTTCCGCCACCTGTCCGAGTTTGGGCAATGCATGGCGTTGCAAGACGCCTAGCCCATACCCGCCCGCATACCCGAGCCCGCGCCGCAGGCCGCTCAATGCGATTTCCGCGAATTGACCGGCCATCTTGCGGGTAAAGTAGACCGCGGCCCAGAGGAAGATGAGGAACAAAATGAGATTGATCATCATGAGCGGGTTATCGAGAATTCTTACGCCCGTGAGAGATGGCGCCTGCGGACGGTTGAGCTGGAGCATGAGGAGGGCAAGATATAGCAGAAAGTAAAATACGGGCGCCGCAAAAGCCCAACGGAATAGATTATCGAGCCAAGGGTTCCATATGCGGTCGCCATACCGTGGAATCGCCAGGGAAATAAATGCGAGTGGGGCGAATACGGCGAGGAGTATCATTGCGAAAAGGCGGAGGTACAGAATGACCGCTGCGACGAATAAGGAAATGACCATAAGGAACATCAAAAGGTTGGCGATGATCAGATCGACCGCTTGGGTCACTAACGGCCCCAAGACGTTTAGTTTATAAAGGCCATAGGTTATTCCCGCCGTAACAACGGTTGAGATGATGCCGCAGATAACTGCTCCCCATCCGAAGGTGGCGATGCCTAGGAGGCCGCAAGCGGCAATAGTTCCCAATGCGGGTACCGCATGTGCAGTTTGCGGAGCGCCGAGATACTGCCATACTTGGGCTTGCTCTTGCGACGGCTGCAGGATCGGCTGTTGCCCCAGCGTCTCAAATTCTTGTTTTGCCCGCTGAAGAGCGCCCTGTTCGCTGATATCGGTGACTTGATGTATCTGTGAATTGTTTACGATTACCTGTCCTAAAGAAGGACATGTTTGCTTACCGCTACTGTCTTTTTTACAGTTGGCGCCCGGCGGATAAACCCCGATGGCTTTTGCGAACGGTTTTGAAAGCTCGTTCCCGATTGCAAACGGTACGGTTACAAACACCAGGCTGAAGTTCATAAGTAGTCCGGCCGCGATGACGCGTACGAGTAGCTTTTTCCCGCCGTACTCTTCTAAGTTGAAAATAATCGTAATCGCAATCCAGACCAGTACGAGAATAAGCAATCCGTTAGCCAGATCGCGGAGGACCAGCCATCCTTGTTGCGCTACGGTAAGCTGGGCAGGGATACTGTTGAGGTTCGCGAGATAGGCGATATCCAGGAATCCGCTCACGATCCCAAGCAAGACCGTGAATGCTCCGCGGAGGACGTATAAGATGCCGAATATGAGTAAGCTGTTGTTGAGTGCAGAGCCGACATCAATGCCAGCAGCGTATGAGTTTTTTGGCGCAAACGCCCACGCCGCAACCACTGCAACGAGCAGGATACAGAGCGCGCGGGTAATTATTTTTTTATTCCACAAGCGCTTCATACGGATTTAGATGCTCACAGCGAATAGCCGCTAAATATCTTGGCGTCGATTTCTTTGATCTTTGTGGTTGCTTCGCTCGTCAGCTGGATGACCGCCGCTTGATCACTCCGCTGGGCGAGGATATCGGTCTTGATGCGGGCGAGCTCCTCGGAAAGCCGTACGAGGTCGGTCTGGATTTGGGTGAGGGCCGCTTGCGTGCTGGTAGCCGCCACCGCGATTTTGCGGTCGAGAAACGCGATGCTGGACGCCGCCCTCGTCTGTGAGGTGTCGATCACGCGGAGCATATTGTCGGTCGTATCCGGACCGGCCTGCCCGATGGGCGGGCCTCCGGCTTCCTGGATGACTTGTTCGGCATCGCTGGTGAGTCCGGTAATGCGAGTGCTTAAGGTCTGGAGGAACGCGGTATCGGTCGAGGTGAAGATCTGCGCGCGGATGTCAAGCAATTGCGCTAAATCGGCGTTGGCGTGCGCGAGGATATCCATCTTTTCTTTTTTGTCGTCATCCAGCGGTTGTTTCTGCGCTTTCAGCTGGTCGATTTTGGCCTGGTCGCAGATAGTCGTGGTGTCGGTATCGTCGCAGGCGGCCTGCAATACCGCGATTTGCCGGTTGAGGTCCGCGATCTTGATATCGAGATCCTGGATTTGCGCGTCCAGGATCGTCTGGCTGGCACCCAGGCGTATGGCCGCATCATCGGTCTTGTCGGTAAGATAGGTCGGCTGGAATCCGGCTTCGGCCGGAGTGATGACCGTTGGGAGCTGGGCCAATTCGGGCGAGCCGCGCACGCCCTGGCCCGCGCCGGTTGAGACCTCGATGGTCTTTTGCAGGAGCGCAAAGATGATTTTCTGGAGCGCGGCATCCACCGCCTCTCCGATCTCATCCGCAAGTTTTGCTCTGTCTGGCCCGGTGAGGACAGCATTAGTGAGTGAGTCCGAGAACAGCTTGCCTGGAGTTTTTGTGTCGTACGTGATATCACAGATTTGATAGGCGGTATCCCCTTCGTCGGTGGTAAGAGTTTTAAGTTTCTGGTGAGAGGCCTCCCCCCGCTCTTTGATGACTTCTGCGGAAGTAACAGGAATATATTCACAGTTCGTCTCTCGCGGTACCCGGAAGCCAAGGAAGTTATCCCCCGTTAAAAGATT
>CAYIEG010000024.1:0-7988 GCA_964362375.1 uncultured Candidatus Saccharibacteria bacterium | reverse complement strand
GGAAGCACCTTTATATGATGGATCCGCATTTTTCCGGAAAGATGGCCGAGAATCAACCGCCCGTCATCAAGCTCTATCCGAAAAAGGGTATTCGGAAGATTCTCCGTTACCGTACCTTCCAGATACGTCTTATCTTGTTTCGCCACAGCATTATTACAACAAGCTAAAGATTACCAATAAAGCGGATGTACGTCAATGCCTATGGAGCATGTTCGCCCCCGGCGTCCTTTTCCTTGTACTCCGCCTCCTTGGGGTTCTGCCCGTTGCCGGCACCCTCTGCTTTCTCTCCTGATCCGCCTTTATAGAGCGCTTCTCCTATCTTCTGGAGTGATTGGGAGAGGTCCTGGCTCGCCCGCTGGATCTGGTCGCGGTCAGCACCGTCTTTGGCGCTCTTGAGCGCAGTGATTTTGGACTCGATTTCCCCACGGGTATCGGGCGGGACCTTGTCCGCGCCCTCGCGAAGCGCTTTCTCCGCCGTATATACAAGCGCATCCGCGGTGTTGCGCGCTTCTGCAAGCTCGCGATTTTTGCGATCCTCCTCCGCATGCAGCTCGGCATCCTTCTTCATCCGCTCGATCTCCTCCTTTGTCAGCGCGGTAGAAGCTTCGATTTTGACCGATTGCGAGCGGCCGGTCGCTTTGTCCTTTGCCGTGACCGATAGGATGCCGTTTGCATCAATGTCGAACGCCACTTCCACCTGCGGCACGCCCCGAGGGGAAGGCGGGATGCCGTCCAGGATAAAACGCGCAAGGGTCTTGTTGTCCCCCGCCATTTCGCGCTCTCCCTGCAGGACGTGGATCTCGACCGAGGTCTGATTGTCCGCCGCGGTGGAGAACACCTGCGTTTTTGCCGTGGGCACCGTGGTATTGCGCTCGATCACTTTGGTCATGACATTTCCCAAGGTTTCAATGCCAAACGATAGCGGTATCACGTCGAGCAACAGCACGTCCTTTACATCCCCTTGCAGGATTCCCGCTTGCACGGCCGCTCCTATCGCGACCACTTCATCCGGATTGATCGAGCGATTCGGCTCTTTGCCGAAGAGCGCCTTTACCGCTTCGATGATTGCCGGCATCCGCGTCTGCCCGCCGACGAGAATCACCTCGTCAAGGTCGCCGATATTGAGCCCCGCGTCTTTCACCACCTGCCGGGTAATGGCGACGGAGCGCTCGATCATATCCCGAACCAGCTCTTCCAGCTTTGCCCGGGCCAGGCGCATGACCAGGTGCTTGGGACCGGATGCATCCGACGTAATAAACGGCAAGTTGATTTCGGTTTCGAGCGTCGTCGAAAGCTCGTGCTTGGCGCGCTCGGCCGCTTCCTTGAGCCGCTGGAGGGCCAGCGTGTCGCCCGAAATGTCGATCCCCTGGTCTTTCTTGAATTCGTCCGCAATCCAGCGGATGATCCGCTGGTCGAAATCGTCGCCGCCCAAATGCGTGTCGCCGCCGACAGCTTTTACCTCGATCGTGTCCGCGGTCACCTCCAGCACCGACAGGTCAAATGTCCCCCCGCCGAAGTCGTACACCACGATTTGCTCGTCCTTCTTCTTGTTGAATCCATAGGCAAGCGCGGCTGCGGTCGGTTCGTTCAGGATCCGGCGCACGGCGAGCCCCGCGATCTCCCCGGCGGCCTGGGTCGCCTTGCGCTGGGAATCGTCGAAATACGCCGGGACGGTAATCACCGCCTCGCTTATTTTTTCCCCGGTCTTTTCCTCGGCATCCTGCTTGAGCTTCTGCAAGACCATGGCGGAAATCTCTTCCGGCCGCCACCATTTATCGCCCATCTTTATTTCCACCCCGCCGTTGGCCGCCTCTTTGGTCTCGTAGGGAAGCCACGACCGGTCGCGCTGGACCTGGGGATCGGTAAAATTGCGGCCGATGAGGCGTTTGATCGAAAAAAGCGTGTTTTTGGGGTTGGTGACCGCCTGGCGCTTGGCGAGCAGGCCGACGAGACGGTCGCCAGATTTGGAAATCGCGACCATCGAGGGCGTCGTGCGCACCCCTTCCTTATTCTCGACTATTTTCGGCTCGCCCCCTTCGATGACCGCCATCGCGGAGTTGGTCGTGCCGAGATCAATTCCTAGTATTTTTGGCATACAATTACTATTACTACTGTTACTGGTTACTAGTTAACCGGCCTTTTGCGATTTTAACGCGTACCGGGCGCACTACCCGGCCGCCGAGCATATACCCTTTTTGGAGGATTTCAGCGATCGTACCCTCCGGCAGGCCCGCCTCCGCTTCACCCAGCGACTCATGCGCCTCCGGCCTGAACGGATCGCCGACCCGCGCCGGCACTTCTTCGAGACCGTGCCGCTTCAAAATGTCTTCCAGCTGCCCGCGGATAAGCAGGATTCCTCGCTCGGCCTCCTTGGGGGTATGCGCCAGCGCCAGATCAAAACTATCCAATACCGCAATCATTTCGGCGATGACCCCGCCGGCCAGAAATTGCCGCAGTTCCTCGAGGCGCTTGGTTTCGTCCCGCTTGTAATTGATGAAGTCGGCTTTGGCCCGCTGCCACCCGTCCAGATACTCCTTGCGCTCCTTTTCGACGCGCTCCAGCTCCGCTTTCAGCTTTTTGATCTGGGCTTGCGCGTCGCGAGGGGCGGACTGGCCGTCGGCCTCTATTTCTATTTCAACGTCGCCCGCTCCATCACTTGTATCGGTGTCATGCGTCATACCCAGAATGCAGGTGTTCTATCACCGCTTTATGCTTTGAATAATTGGTGCGCTTGGGCGCGATAATGCTGACAAACCCGCTGAACCCGGCCGGATGCGCCCAGGAAGAAAGCATCACCGTGTATTGCCGCGCTTCTTTCCAAGGGTTCTCGACGCCGATCCAGATACGCTCTTCCTTTTGGGCCAAATGCGGTAGCAGGCCGCCGATCCGCTCGTCCAGGAAGTCGGCCAGCCGCCCGAATGCGCGGACTTCCTCCGGATCGGCGAACTCCGGCTCGCTTAAAATTTCCCTGAACCCCGTCTCGTAAAAAAATTCCTCATCCGCGACGCCCGCCGCGGTGAATGCGCCGGCGATCCGCGAGACGGTCTTGGCGAATTCACGGACAAAGTCCTGGGCGTCGCGGACCGCGAACGCCCGCCGCAGCATCGCATCCTCTTCCGGCTCAAGCTCGGCGTCAGCCAGGAGATAATCTACGAAAAAACGGTATCCTTTGTCGGTCGGGATGCGGCCGGCCGAAGTATGGGGCTGCTCAAGATAGCCAAGCTCGTCGAGCTCAAGCAATTCATTCCGGATGGTTGCGGGGCTTACCTGCAAATCAAACTCCCGCGCGAGCTCGCGCGAGGCAACCGGCCGCGCAGTGCGGATATACTCTTCGACTGCCGCATTCAGAATGGATCGTTGCCGTTCCTGCAACATAATTATACTAACAATAGCGCTCTTAGCACTCCCATGTCAAGAGTGCTAACGCTCAAGTGGACGGCTCACTCGCAAATGAAGGCCGCGGAAGCTGCAAAAAATATACAAGCGTCGAGTCAGACCTCGCCGCCCTCCGCAATAAAATTGGGTAATTAAAATGGCGACTCTCAAGAGAGTCGCCGTCTGCTTACGCGCGATATTGTACCGATTACACAAGTACGCCTTCGCGCCGAAGATCCTCTATTGTTATGCGCGGGACGGGAACCCCCAATTCCCTCTCCCACCGCAATTCCTTGATACCCTCGACGAGGATCCGGTCGCCGCGTTCCCGCGCGGCACGGACGTACTCGCCGACATTGATGAGGCGGTTCGCGAGAACCGACAGCACCGAACGGTATTCCGCCAGTACCTCTTCCGGAGAAATCTCACGGATGAGGACTAGGAGCTGGGGATGGCTGATGCGCCGCATCAGATCTGCACGCAGCGATCTGATATGGCGATTCTCACGCGAGGCGGTCTCTTGAAGAACCCGCCACAGCGTCTCCTCGCCCCGCAGCGCGCTGAACGTGACGCTGCTCCGGTACTGGATTTCTGCCGTGCTGCCATTTTGGCGACTGCGGCGGTCATACTGTTCCAGCCGCGCAATCGCCTTAGCCCACGGATGAATGAGCATCGCCCGTTCAGAAATAAAGAATCGGGCGAGATCCACGCCCACGGCTTCCAGACGCCGGATTTCCTTGCAGAGATCCAGCGGGTTGATTCGCATACTGCTTCCGTAGATCTTTACGATCTGCGGGAATTCGGTGGCGGGAATCCAACTTTGGGAAAGTCCAGCTTCAACGCTACAGTCCAAGCGTATCACGATACGAAAGGGTGCCCCCTCTTCCGCAGCGTGACGAATCACCGCATCACTCAGCGAACCAACGCTCTGGATCTCCACCATTTGGAGCGCATTCAGTCCTTTAGCCATGCATTTCTCCTTTTTGGTGGGGTTTTGGACACGACGACTGCTTTTTCCTATTCCTACACGCACGCCTGCTTATTGAACGGGGACTTTTGGGCATCGTGAACGCAAAAGTCCCCGCTCAATCAATCCGATTCATCCATATCGGCATGTAGAACCGCGCCTAACAAAGTGAAATAGCAAATAACTGCTAATAATTATAGCATTTTTTTGAAAAAGTCAAGTATTGACTTTTATTTTCAATATGTGATTATTTCTATATCGTATCCGCGCAGTGATGTTCGTGCTATGATGCTGGCCAACGAGGAGGGTAATCATGCACGCCGATGATCCGCGCTATGTCATTTCGGACTCATTACGGGGATTTACGGTACCGGAGTTCTTTGAAGAATATCACCGCGGGCGGGCGGTTGGGTGGGAAAACGTCCTGTTCGCGCCCGGGCATACCGACTTCCCACGGAGCGAAATTTCCCTGCGCACTTATCTATCGCCTAAGATACCGATCGAGTTTCCGGTGGTCACATCGCCGATGGACACCGTCAGTAACGCGCGTATGGCGCGCGCCTCCGCCGCAGTGGGAGCGATTACATGCCTCCACGTCAACATGGATCCGTCGGAGCAGGCGCGAGAAGTCAGCAAGGTGAAACGCGGCGGGCTTATTAGAGATCCAACGGTGTTGGATCCGTCTGCCCGATTGAACGAGGTGAATATTATCCGCAAACAGTATTCACACGTACCAATCACAGCGGACGGGAAACCCAACGGAAAACTGTTGGGGATGATCACCAATAACTCTCGCCCCCTCGCCTACCACGAGACCGTTGGGGAATGCATGGAGAAGCCGATCACCGTCCTGGACAAGGAAATTTTCAACTCGAACGGGACGGTTCAAAGCGAAAAGGCGCTCCTGATTATGGACGCCGAGCACACGGATGTGCTCTCGGTCACCACTACGGAAGTTTATCTCGTGGGGATCATCATCAGAAAGGATATCCAGGACGGCCAGGTGCGCTCAAACGCGGCAACGCTGGATGCGCTGGGCCGGTATCGCGTCGGGGCGGCGATCATTACCGACGAAGAAGATATCGCGCTCCGCGTCCCGCGCCTCATTGACGCCGGAACCGATTTCTTTTGCGTCGATACCGCTCATGGCGATACCATTTTTGTCCTCAGGACAACCGAGTGGATCGCCACCAACTATCCCGAGGCAGTGATCATGGCAGGCAATGTCAGCACCGCCGAAGGAACGCTGCGGCTTATTGATGCCGGGGCAGGTATCATCCGCGTGGGAAACGGGACCGGATTAATTTGCATAACGCAATATGTAACCCGCACCGGCTCATCGCCCGCAGTGGGGCTGTACCGAGCCGCGGCGGTGGCGTCCCGCTTCAATATACCGGTTGTCGCAGACGGCGGCATCCGCAATTCGGGTGATGTCGTTGCCGCCCTAGCGCTCGGGGCATCGGCGGTCATGGTAGGCACCTATTTCGCGCCGCTGCCGGAATCCGCCGCGCCGGAGGAGAGCGTGGTGATTGACGGGCAGTCAGTGCTGCGCAAGGTCCATCGCGGAATGGCCGCGGCGGAAGCAATCCATGATAGGATTGCAACCCGCTATGACGATTCCGGGAATCCTTCCGAAAAACCGCAGCCGGAAGGGAAGAGAATCCTGCTCGAGCCATCGGCCATACCTCTTGCCGACTTCATGCGGCAAGAGATGGCAAAGGTCAGGTCAGGGTTCAATTACCTCGGCGTCCGTTCGATCCCGGAACTGCACGGCAAGATGCGGTCAGGAAAGATCAGAATGGAGTATGTTCCCCCGGCTCGCTAAGCCGCCTATCGATATCAGTACTTTCATCATCCTTGCGCTCGTCCCTGACGAGCGCATTTTCTATGGAATTGAACCCCGCCGGCGTTCCCTATATAATAATTAACAGGTCGGAATATAACCGCGTGCTTTTATGATACATAATCTGATCATCCTTTTCCTGCTCATTTTCGCGGTGGGCAAGAGCGCCTCGTGGGCGGTGCGCTCGGCCATTTCGCTCTCGCATATCTTCGGCTGGTCGGAATTTGTCATCAGTTTCCTCATCATCACCGTCATCTCGATCCTGCCCGAGACCATCGTATCAATACTTTCGGCGGTCCAGGGCTTTCCCTCGCTCGGGCTCGGCACGCTCCTCGGCTCCAATGTCGCGGACCTCGCGTTTGTCTTCGGCACGGTCGCACTCCTTTCCCCCCGCGCGCTGAAAGTCGAGAGCACGTTCATCAAAAAGGACTATCTTTTTCTTGCGTTTTTGCTGTTCCCTCTGATCCTGGGCTTCACCGGACACTACTCGCGGCTCGACGGCGCGCTATTGGTCGCCGCAAGCGTGCTCTTTTTCTATCTGATGCTGCAGGAAAAGGCCGGCTCGGAACGGAAATTAAACAATGCCAACGGCTTTTCACTCGCCATGAGCATTGGCGTACTTGCAGGAAGCTTGCTCGTGATGGCCGCTTCCGCGCACTATACCGTGCAGTACGCCGTCCGGATCGCCGAGGGATTTGCCGTGACCCCCGCGCTTATAGGGCTTCTGGTCCTGGCGCTGGGCACCACCCTGCCCGAACTCCTTTTTTCGGTACGCGCCGCGCGCCGGGCCCAGGCGACTCTGGCGCTCGGCGACATACTCGGCACGGTCATCGCCGACGCGACGCTGGTGCTGGGTGTCACCGCGCTGATTCACCCCTTTTCCTTCAACCCGCGGCTCGTCATCCTCACAGGCTTTTTCATGCTACTGGCCGGCATCATATCGCTGTCGTTCCTCCGCTCCGGCCGCGTCCTCACCAAATCCGAAGGCGGCCTGCTCCTTGCCTTCTATGCCATATTCATTATCGTGGAATTTGTCCTGCGGGACTGGACACCGCTCATCATAAGATGAATCTCAAACTCTTCAATACATTGAGCAGGAAAAAAGAGGTTTTCAAGCCCCTCCGTACGGAACGGGTTGGCCTCTATACCTGCGGCCCGACGGTGTACAACTACGCGCACATCGGGAACTTGCGCACATATATATTTGAGGACATACTCCGCCGCACGCTCGCATACGGCGGGTACAAAGTGCGGCACGTGATGAATATCACGGACGTGGAGGACAAGATCATCCGCGATTCGCAAAAATCAGGCAAGAACATTTTCGAATTTACGGCTCCCTACGAGCGCGCGTTTCTCGAGGATCTGGAGAAGCTGGGCATTGCGCGCGCCTGGAAATACCCCAAAGCCACCGCGCACGTGCCCGAAATGATACGCCTGATCCAGACGCTCCTCAAAAAGGGCCTCGCCTACCAGACCGAGGGTTCGGTGTATTTCGATATTTCGAAATTTCGAAATTACGGCCGCTTAAGTCGCCTGAAAAAACGCGGGCTGAAGTCCGGGGCGCGCGTTTCCGCCGACGAGTATGCCAAGGACGACGCGCAGGACTTCGCCCTCTGGAAAGCGGCCGTCCCGGGTGAACCAGCCTGGCAGACCCCTTTTGGCGAGGGCCGTCCCGGCTGGCACATCGAGTGCTCGGCCATGGCGATGCGCTACCTCCGCGCGACGCTCGACATCCACCCTGGCGGCGTGGACCTTATCTTCCCGCACCATGAGAACGAAATCGCGCAGTCCGAGGGCGCC
>CAYIEG010000023.1:1334-8021 GCA_964362375.1 uncultured Candidatus Saccharibacteria bacterium | reverse complement strand
TACCGCACGACCGGGGAACTCGGCATTAATGATCATTCAATCGAATTGCGGATCAACGCCGTTGGCTGCAGTACCTGCCGGGGGGCATTCCGTTCCTCCCTCGCCAATTATTTCCGGAGGCATGCCTTGCGTTTGTGCACAAAGTCCAAGCGCGATCTCAAGCGCGCCCCGGCCAGAATTCTCTCGTGTACGGATGAGCGGTGCCGCGGGGCGGCCGGGGGCGCCCCGCAGGTTCTTGATTTTTTGTGCGAACGGTGTAAAAAACAATTACGGAGTTTGCTTGAATTTCTCGATGAAGCCAAGATCCCGTATTTCTTGGATGCGCGGCTGTTCCGGGAGGGGTCGTGGTATACGGAAATCGTCTATGAGTTGCGGCTTGACGGGGTAAAGGCATCGCCGGATTCCGCTCCGCCGGCCGGCGGAGCAGGGGATGTCCGGGTGCCGGCGGGGGGGGCCCCCCCCCCCGGGGGGGGGGGGGGGGGCGCGGGGGGGAACGGCGCGCCGCTTCCCGAGGCGGCCGGACAGGCGCCGGATACAAGGCCGCAGCCCAAATTCCTCCTCGCGGAAGGGGGAAGGATCTCCCATGCGGCAGCACTTCTGGGCGCAAAAGAGTTGCCGGTAGCGAGCGGGACCTTTTTTATTGATGCGGTGGCCGCCGCGATCAAGAACAAAGAAGCGGCCGGCAGGGGGGGAGCGGAAGTATTTTTTGTGCAGTTGGGAGAGCTGGCCAAACGCCGAAGCTTTGAAATACTCGAGTGCCTGCGGGAAGGCGAAATCGGGGTCAAAGAATCGCTCGGCCGCGATTCGATCAAGACCCAGCTGAAGATTGCCGAACGTCTCGCCAGCCGCTACGCCTTGATCCTCGGCCAGAAAGAGGCGCTCGACGACACGATCATCGTCCGGGAGGTGGAGTCGGGGATCCAGGAAACGGTGCCGCAGGAGAAGCTCGTCGAGTTTCTCAAAAAGAAATTAAAAAAGTAGAGATGGGGTGTATTTTTTGCAAAATCGCAGAGGGAGCGCTTCCCGCCGACGCGGTGTATGAGGATGGCGACGTGAAGATATTCAAGGATATCCATCCGAAAGCGCCGGTGCATCTCTTGGTGATTTCCAAGATCCATATCCAATCGATTGCGCACCTGGAAGCGGGGCACAACGAGGTGATTGCGAAACTCATTTATGCCGCCAAGGACATGGCGGACAAGCTTGGATTGAAAGGGTACAAGCTCTTGTTCAATGTCGGGCGGGAAGGGGGACAGATGGTCGAGCATCTCCATTTGCATCTTTTGAGCGGGTGGGGGAAAGAAGAGGGGATAAAAAAAGTTTAAAGATTAAGGTTTAAAAAATTAAGGGGTTTGATGTTATGGTAGAAGTACGAAGGCGAGAACATGAGACAACCGCCGCGATGCTCCGGCGATTCACCCGGCGGATCCAGCACTCGGGGATTTTGATTCACGCGCGGAAGCTGAAGTTCCATACATCCAAGCCGACCAAGCGCCAGACCCGCGAGCGCGCGCTTCGGCGGATCGGGATCATGAAAGAGCGGGTGCGGCTCGAAAAACTGGGGAAAGCGGGCGATGACGAGCGATAATAACCGGAGTAATCGCCAGCCATGGGATTGAAAGCTACAATTGAGGACGCCGCGCTCCATGCCCTGAAAAATCAGGAGGCGGGGATGCTTTCTGTCTTGCGAATGCTGCGCGCAGCCATCCAGAACCGCGAAATTGAAAAGAGGGGAAAGGGCGGGGTAGCGGTCTTGACCGAGGAAGAGACGGCCGCGGTGCTCCGCTCCGAAGTGAAGAAGCGCTACGATGCGATTGCCGAGTTTCAGAAAGCGGCGCGCGCTGATCTGGTTCTGAAGGAGCGAGCAGAGCTTGCGATTCTTGAGCGGTACCTCCCTCCGGAACTGTCCGATGACGAGGTGGAGAAAATTGTCCGCGCGGCGGCAGAGGAGCTTGGTGCAGCCGGGCCCAAAGACACGGGGCGGGTGATCGGAGAGGCAATGAAGCGCGTCAAAGGGCAGGCGTCGGGAGATCGCGTGAGCAGCGCGGTGCGCAGGATTCTTGCGGCATGAATGCGGTCAGTATGCGGAAAATCCGCAGCGTATTGCCGGCCGCACTTGGCAGAAAACTCCCCCGCCAGATCGAGATCGTCCCGATACGCGAGCCGGAAGCGCGCCGCCTCAACCGGCGATACCGCGCGCGGAGGCGGGCCGCAAACGTTCTTTCTTTCCGTTACGGTTCGGATTACGGAGAAATCCTGGTGTGTCCGCAGGTTATCCGCCGCGATGCCGCCAGTACCGGAAATACTTATTCGTATCAGCTGACATGGATGGTGCTTCATGGTATGATTCATCTCGCAGGACTTCATCACGAGAAGTCGGCGGCGCTCGCACGGCGGACGCAGAAGATGGAGAGTGGTATTATGCAGAAATTTTTTGGAGGTGACGAGAGGTGAGCGGCGAGTCTCTTTTTCTCGCCTCTGGCCTCTCGTCTCTGATTCCCTACGTGGCCCGCAACATTATCGCCGCACTCGATATCGGTACTTCTACGGTCCAGACCGTAGTGGCGGAGCGCGTCCCGGAGCGCGATTCACTGCAGATTTTGGGCATCGGATCGGCATCGTCGGCCGGCGTGCGGAGGGGTGCAGTCATTGATATTGAGGATGCGGCGGCCGCAGTCCGCCGTTCGGTGGAGGCGGCCCGCAAGGCCGCGGGAGTGCCCATCCGGTCGGTATGGGTCGGAGTGGATGGCACATACGTGTCTGCGACATCTGTGCGCGGCATGGTGGCGGTCTCGCGCGCCGACCAGGAGATCTCGCCCGAAGACGTGCGTCGGGCACTTTTGGCTGCCGAAACTTTTATTCCCAAAAACCACAACAAAGAAGTGCTCCACATGATTCCCCGGGAGTTCAAGGTGGATAATGAGTCAGGGATACGGGATCCGGTCGGCATGCACGGCGTGCGGCTGGAGGTGGAAGCGCTGGTGATCGAGTGTGCCTCGGTGTACCTCCGCGCGCTCATGAAATGCGTCGAGGCCGCGGGATTGCGGGTCGAGGACTATGTTTTTTCTCCACTGGCGGCGGCCGAAGCGGTGCTTTCCAAGCGTCAAAAGGAACTCGGGGTGATTCTGCTCGATATCGGCGGCGGCGCGGCCTCTTTTATCGTCTTTGAAGAAGGAGTGCCGGTTCACGCGGGAGTGATTCCGATCGGCGGGAACCATATTACCGGCGATGTCGCGATCGGGCTCCGGACGCATATCGATGTTGCCGAGCAGGTGAAGCTGGCCTACGGGATGTGCGCGGCGGGCGACCTTCCCAAGCGCGATCAGATCCGGCTGGCTGAATTTGTCCCGGATGAAGAGCAGGTGTTTTCCCGCCGGGCGCTGGCCGAGATCGTTGAAGCGCGGCTGCAGGATCTCTTTGAACTGCTGCAAAAGGAACTGCGGAGGATCAATCGGGCACGCCTCTTGCCGGGCGGGGTGGTACTCATCGGCGGAACCTCGCGGGTCCCCGGTATCGTGTCGCTGACCAAGCGCGAGTTGGGACTTCCGGCCGAGCCGGGGATTCCCGTCGGGTTTCAGCCGGAATTGATTGACGGAGACGGGCCAGCGCTTGCCGCTTCCCTCGGGATTGCCCGCTGGGCAGCGGGAAAGGCAGGGCACGGAAACGCCGGGTGGAGTCGCCATATTTCTCATTTCCGCGGGCAGGCGTGGTTGCGATGGCTCCGAGCCCTATTGCCATAATTTCCGATTCGTCTTATATAAGTCCTATAAGACCAATTGGACTTATTCGGACTTATAAGGTATGCCAGCAGTAAAACCAGACATTGAAACATACGCCCGGATCAAGGTGGTGGGAGTGGGCGGTGGCGGCGGCAAGGCCGTGACCCGGATGATCGATCACAAGATCAACGGAGTTGATTTCATTACGATCAATACCGACGCCCAGGACCTGCATTTCACCAAGTCCCGCACCAAAATCCACATCGGTAAGAACCTCACCAAAGGCCTCGGCGCGGGGATGAACCCTGAGCTCGGCAGACAGGCGGCGGAGGAAAACCGCGATGAGATCCATGAGACGCTCAAGGGTGCTGATATGGTATTTCTGACCTGCGGCCTCGGCGGCGGGACCGGATCGGGCGCCTCCCCGATCATTGCCGAAGTCGCCCGCGACTCCGGGGCGCTGACCATCGGCGTCGTGACTAAGCCCTTCAATTTTGAAGGAGTACAGCGCGGGAGAATCGCGGACGAGGCCTGGCACCAGCTGCGTGACCGGGTGGATGCCCTGATTACGATTCCCAATGACCGATTGCTCGCGGTGATCGGCAAGGATACCCCGCTCCTCTCGGCATTCGCGATCTGCGATGACGTGCTGCGCCATGCGGTGCAGGGGATTTCGGACCTCATCGTCACTCCTGGCATCATCAACGTGGACTTTGCGGATGTGCGCGCGATTATGGCCGATGCGGGGTCTGCGCTCATGGGTGTCGGATACGGCACCGGCGAGGAACGGGCGGTCGCGGCGGCCAAAGCCGCCATTAATTCGCCCTTGCTTGATATCTCAATCGAGGGGGCGCGGGGGGTGCTCTTCAACGTATCCGGCGGGCCGGATCTGACGATGTGGGAGATAAACGAAGCCGCGCGGGTGATTACCGAAGCGATCGACCGGGATGCGAAGGTGATTTTTGGCGCGGTGCATGACGAGCGGCTCAAAAAAGGAGAAGTTAAGATCACGGTGATTGCGACCGGCTTCAGCGGCACTGCCGGGCCGCAGTTGCCTCTCGGCAAGGAAGAGCGGCAGGAGAAGAAGTCAATCCCCGTGTCCGCGGGAATGGCCGAGAAGGCAAGCTCGGTCCCGCCGGAGAGCGAGTGGGATACCATACCGGCATTTCTGCGCCGGCGCGGAAAGTAGCCGGAACCACTATTTTGGTACATATAAAAAACTTCCGCGATCGCGGAAGTTTCTTTATATGTACCCTACAGAGGGGAATAACGGCATGTTTATGACCCATTGTCAACGATTTATTTTTTATCCACAGAAAATTTTGACAGGGGCTTGGGCGGGGGTAGAATGGAGCCAGAAGTTATTGGTTTACTCTTGATTTAAAAATCCTCTTTCGTCGCCCCGGTGCCGAAGTTGCGTCCCGCAATTTTCCGAACCAAGGGACTTTGTCCCGCCGCCGATATTGCGATTCCGGCATTTGGGACTTTGCTGGCGTAGCTCGGGCAACTTCGGCAGCGGGACCGCGAGAGGGTATTTTTGTCTCCAAATCTTATGCCGAGAACTGCCGCTGTTACGGGAACGGTTTCCGCGCTTGCCCTGGCGCAAAAGGGCCGGTCGAAGAAATTGGGGCTCAAGCGCTTCTTTACCAAAGAGGGTACTCACTCCTTTGATACGGTCGGTTGGAGGAAGGTAAAGATCACGGTGCGCGGCAGCGGCATGAACAGTACGGTGGAGGAGCGTGAACTTGAATTTCCCGACTTTTGGTCGGACAATGCGGCTTTGATCGCCGGCTCCAAGTATTTCCGAGGGAGGATTGGCTCCCCCGAGCGCGAAACCTCGGTCCGGCAGATGATTACCCGCGTGGTCCAGACCATCCGCGGCTGGGGTTTGACATTCGGTCATTTCGAGAGCGAGGCGGATGCCGATCTCTTTGCGGATGAACTCACTCATATCCTTCTCCACCAGCGCGCGGCATTCAATTCGCCGGTGTGGTTTAATGTCGGCATTGCCGAGAAGCCGCAGTGCAGCGCCTGCTTCCTGCTCGCGGTGGAGGACAATATGGAGTCTATCCTCGAGTGGATTCGGACCGAGGGCATGATTTTCAAAGGCGGCTCTGGGTCGGGGGTGAATCTCTCGCCGCTCCGCTCGTCCGGCGAGACGCTTTCCGCCGGCGGCCGCTCGTCCGGGCCGGTCGCATTTATGCGCGGCGCGGATTCGGTCGCGGGCATGATTGCCTCGGGCGGCTCCACCCGCCGCGCGGCAAAGATGGTGGTGATGAATATGGATCACCCCGATATTATGCAATTCATCCGCTGCAAAGCGGAAGAAGAGAAAAAGGTGCGGGCCCTCATGGAAGCGGGCTACCAGATGTATGACCTGAACAACCCCGCATGGAATTCGATTCAATACCAGAACGCGAACAATTCGGTACGGGTGACCGACGAATTTATGGCCGCGGTCGAAAACGACGAGGAGTGGGCGACGCGCTATGTGACCACCGCGGAGCCGGCCAAGACGTATCGGGCAGAGGACCTGATGCGCGAGATCGCACAGGCCGCATGGGAATCCGGGGATCCGGGCATGCAATACGATACGACGATCAACCGCTGGCACACCTGCCCCAATACCGGCCGGATCACTACGTCAAATCCCTGCTCCGAGTATCTGCACATCGACAATTCGGCGTGTAATCTGTCATCGATCAACCTTTTGAAATATCTGAATCCCGACGGGACATTCAATGTCCGCGACTTCATCCATACCGTCGACGTGATGATTTTGGCGCAGGAGATCATCGTCGACGGATCGAGCTATCCGACCGAGAAGATCGGCAAAAACGCGCACGCTTTCCGGGAGCTCGGCCTTGGATACGCCAATCTCGGGGCGCTCCTGATGGCTTGGGGTATGCCGTATGACTCTGACGCAAGCCGCCACCCCGCGGGGGCCATCACCGCGCTCATGACTGGC
>CAYIEG010000023.1:0-1324 GCA_964362375.1 uncultured Candidatus Saccharibacteria bacterium | reverse complement strand
TGACCGGCGAAGCGTACCGCTATTCGGCCGAGGTCGCGCGCCGCATGGGGCCCTACGAGGGGTACGCGGTGAACAAGGAGCCGCAGTTGCGGGTGATAGAGATGCACCGGGATGCCGTGGCGCGAGTGCGCCATGGGCTGGTTGCCGACCGGAAAATTTTTGATGCCGCAGAGAAGGCGTGGGATGAAGCGGCGGCGCTCTCCAAGAGGCACGGCGTGCGGAATTCCCAGATGAGTCTCTTGGCGCCCACCGGGACGATCAGCCTTATGATGGACTGCGCCACGACCGGCATCGAGCCGGAATTTGCGCTCGTCAAAATGAAAAAGCTCGTCGGCGGCGGCACGATGAAATTTGTGAATACGACCGTTCCGCAGGCGCTGGAAAAACTGGGGTATCGCGAAGAAGAGCGCAACGCGATCTTGGCGCACATCGAAGCGCGCGGCACGATCGAAGGAGCGCCGCATATGAAGGAATCGCATCTGGCGGTGTTTGACTGTGCAGTCAAGCCCGCCGAGGGCGCGCGCGTGATTTCATGGCAGGGGCATGTGAAGATGGTTGCGGCGGCCCAGCCGTTCCTTTCGGGCGCGGTTTCCAAGACCTTCAATATGCCCAGCGAAACCACGACCGAAGAAATCATGGACGCGTATATCATGGGCTGGAAGATGGGGCTGAAAGCCTTTGCGGTTTACCGCGACGGCTCCAAAGCGGCCCAGCCGCTGACCGTGAGCGATACGGCAAAGAAAAAGAAAGAAGCGGCGGAGCCTGTCCGGCGCCACCTCCCCGCCACCCGGCCGTCGGAGACCCACAAATTTTCCATTGCAGGCCACGAAGGCTTTTTGACCTACAGCATCTATGAGGACGGGACGCTCGCCGAGATTTTCATCCGCATGTCCAAGCAGGGCTCCACGCTCGCGGGACTCCTCGACGTCTTCGCGATTGCGATTTCCATTGCCCTGCAGTACGGCGTACCGCTCAAAAACTTCGTGAAGCGTTTTTCCTACAGCCGATTCGAGCCGGCCGGGTATACCAGCAATCCGGATGTGCAGGTGGCGACTTCGATTGCCGACTATATCTTCCGGTACTTGGCCCTCCGCTTTTTGTCGGAATCGGAATTGGATGAATTGGGGATCAAGGCGCCGCCAAAGGAAGTAGCGGCCGCCGCTGGGCAAAATTCCGCGGCGGAGGAGAAAAAAGAAATTCATTTCCCGGCAGTCTCCCCGACGGTTATACCGGTGGATACTCCGGCCTTCCCGCGCGTCGTGTCCTCGATCGTCTATGCGGATTCGATGTGCCGCGCCTGCGGCGGGATGCTGATCCAGACCGG
>CAYIEG010000022.1:0-8064 GCA_964362375.1 uncultured Candidatus Saccharibacteria bacterium | reverse complement strand
TCAATGATCCAGTCGGCATGGCGAAGCACGTCGAGGTTGTGCTCGATCACGAGGACCGTATTTCCCTTTTCGACGAGTGCGGCAAGAACTTTGAGGAGTTTTTGGGTATCGTCGAAATGTAGGCCGGTGGTCGGCTCGTCGAGGATATAGAGCGTCCGGCCGGTATCGCGGCGCGAGAGCTCGGTCGCGAGCTTCACCCGCTGGGCTTCCCCGCCGGAGAGCGTGGGTGCCGGCTGGCCGACTTTCATATAGCCGAGTCCTACGTCCGCGAGCGTCTCGAATTTCTGCTTGATCCCGGGGATCGGCGCGAAAAATTCCAGCGCTTCCTCGATCGTCATGTCGAGCACTTCGGCAATATTTTTGCCGTTGTATTCGATCTCAAGCGCCTCGCGGCTGTAGCGCTTGCCCTTGCATTCCTCGCATTCTACATAGACATCCGGCAGAAAATACATCTCGATCTTTTTGACTCCCTGTCCCTCGCACACCTCACAGCGGCCGCCCTTTACATTGAAACTGAATCTGCCGGCGGTATAGCCGCGGGCGCGCGCTTCGGGTGTAGCGGCGAGCATATTGCGGATAAATCCAAAGGCGCCCGTATACGTCGCGGGGTTGGAGCGCGGGGTGCGGCCGATCGGCGACTGGTCCACCACCACGGCTTTATTGACATGCGCGATCCCCTCGATGGACTTGTGAGAGCCCGGGATCAAGTGCGCGCCGTGGAGCTTGGCCAGCAGGGCTTTGGATAAAATATCGTTTACCAGTGTCGACTTGCCCGAGCCGGAAACGCCCGAGACGCAGACGAATTTCCCCAGCGGAATACTGACGTCAATATTTTTCAGATTATGCTCGGCGGCACCCCTTACAACCACGAAGAGAGCGTCTCCTTTTTTATCTCCTCGCGATACACCAACATTCTCCAGTTTGTCAGTGTGTTGTTTGCGTGGTGTTTTAGGTATTTTTACTTCTTTTCTTCCGGAAAGATAGTCCGCGGTAAGCGTACGCGCCCGCAGGAGTTCTTTGGGTGTCCCCGAGAAAATCACTTTGCCGCCGTGCTTGCCCGCACCCGGCCCCAGGTCTACGATCCAGTCGGATTCCTGCATAGTCTGCGCATCGTGCTCGACCACCACCACGGTATTGCCGAGATCCCGCAGTTCCTTGAGGGTCGCGATCAGCCGCGCGTGGTCGCGCGGATGGAGGCCGATCGAGGGCTCGTCGAGGATATAGATTATGCCGGTAAGCCGCGAGCCGATCTGGGTTGCCAGCCGGATGCGCTGGGCTTCCCCGCCGGAGAGCGTCGTGGACTCGCGCGACAACGTGAGGTATTCCAGCCCGACGTCGCGGAGGAACCGGAGCCGTTTCAAAATTTCCTTTGCAAGCGGGGAAGCGACCTTCAGTTCTCCCGCGGCAAGCGCCCCATTTTTGGCGGACAGCAAAGCATTAAGAAATTTATCCGCTTCCTCAACCGTACGGTCGGTAATCGAGGCAATATTTTCCTGGCCGATCTTCACTGCGAGCGCCTCGGGGCGGAGACGCTTGCCGCGGCACTCCGGGCAATGCTTGATCAGCATGTATTTCTCGATTTCCGCCCGCGTAAATTCCGAGTCGGTCTCCTTCCAGCGGCGCTTGAGATTCGGAATCACGCCTTCAAAGGCGCCCTCTCCGCCGTCACGCTCCCCATAGAGTACGAGGTCTACGGTCTCGGGCGAAAGCCGGTCCACCGGCGTCTGGAGCGAGAAGCCGTGGCGGGACGCAAGATCATCGAGGATCCACCAGTACCAGCTTTGTCTGCCGACGCGGTGCGATGCGGATGCCCACGGCCGGATGGCGCCCTCGGCGATCGAGAGGCGCTTATTCGGCATGACGAGCTCCGGGTCCACTTCCAGCGTGGAGCCGAGCCCGGTGCAAGCCGGACACGCGCCATAGGGACTGTTGAATGAAAATGTGCGCGGCTCGATCTCCGGCAAGCTGGTGGCGCATGTCGCACAGGCAAAATGCTCGGAGAAAATAGTATCATCCTCCGGATTCCCGCCGGCGGCGGGTGCCGTGATCAAAACCCCCTTTCCGATTTTGAGCGCGGTCTCAACCGAGTCGCGGATGCGCGAACGCTCGGTATCGCGGTCAGGAGTGAACCGGTCGGCCACCACCTCTACCGAATGCTTCTTTTGCTTATCCACCGGCAGTGCGGCCGCGGCTTCGATGGTGCGGATCACGCCGTCAAAGCGGACGCGGAGAAACCCCGCCCGGCTGACCTCCTCCAGCACCCCCTTATGCTCGCCCTTCTTGCTGCGGACGAGCGGGGCCAAAATCACAATCTCCCGCTTTTGGGGGAATGCCGTGATGGCCGCGACAATCTGATCAACCGTCTGCCGGCCGACCGGGGTCCCGCAATTGGGGCAGTGCGGCTTGCCGATCCGCGCGAACAGGATCCGGAGATAATCGTAAATTTCGGTGATCGTCCCGACGGTCGAGCGCGGGTTGCGGGAAATGGATTTCTGGTCAATGGAGATCGCGGGCGACAAGCCGTCAATCGAATCCACGTCCGGCTTGTCCTTCACTCCGAGGAACTGGCGCGCATAGGCGGAAAGCGACTCGACAAAACGCCGCTCGGCCTCGGCATAGATCGTATCGAATGCGAGCGAGGATTTCCCCGACCCGGAAAGGCCGGTGATCACCACGAGCTTGTTCTTGGGAATGTCCACATCGACATTCTTGAGATTGTGCACCCGCGCCCCGCGAATCTTGATGAATTGCCCCGCCATAGAAGAATTATTATACATCCCTTGTCAAGAAAAAGACAGGGGCGGGATGCGCCTCTGTCCGTATGGTCCAGGCCCTATATGCGGGTTATGGCCCGATACGCCGCATGAAGTTATGCCCCCAGCGGCGCAAGGCACGCAAGCGTGAAATAACCCATCGTTTCCTATCGGCTTTCCGCAAACGTCGCCGCACATCGATTGGCATCGAAGGAGAGTGCTTCGGCTCCGGGGTAAGAGTTAGCTTCAGCCCGCACCCGCGGCATTCCCATACATCATCGCCGCAAAAACGAAGCCAGAGCTGAAAGCCGGTGACGCATCGCAAGAGACAAGGCGGATCCACAGGAGTGGGGTACGGCCGGCCCTTATCAATGATATGGAGATAGACGCCTTTTTCTCCAAAAATATCCCGTCCTGGTCGTAAGGCACGCATTGACATGGTCATTTCTCCTTTGGCATGGCAGGCAGGTGGCAAGAACGACAAAATAGTGATACTATGATGCCGATTGAAATATAAAATGTCAATAACGCGTAGTGATAAAACGACCGCGCATCATTCCCCATACGCCGGGCGTATACCTCTTTAAAAAAGGGTCTACATTTGCCTACATCGGAAAAGCCGCGAATCTGAAAAAGCGGCTGGCTTCGTATTTCCGCAAAAATGCGGGGGGGAAGGTGTCCCAGCTCTTGGCGGAAGCAACGGCGCTCGAGTGGATCGAAACACTGTCCGAAGCCGAAGCGCTCATCAAAGAAGCGGAGCTCATCAAAGCGCACCGTCCGAAATTCAATTATCTGATGCGGGATGACAAGAGTTATTTTTATGTCGGCTTTACCAGAGATACATATCCCCGCGTTGCGATGCTCCATAAAACCGCGCTGGATGGAAAATACCGGCGTGTGATTGGCCCTTTTACCGTCGGCTCGCAGCTCCGGCAGGTGCTCAAGCTCTTGCGCCGCCTCTTTCCCTACTGCACCTGCAAGGAGCTGCACAAGCGCCCATGCCTCAATGCCCAGATCGGACGCTGTCCGGGATATTGCTGTTTGATCACCACTAAAGTATATCCGTCGATCGATGGATATGCTTTAGTGGATCGGGGGGCATATCGAAAAAACATCAACGGCATCATTGCCGTATTAAGCGGGAAGAGGAGGCGCCTGCTTTCGCAATTGAGACGAAAGATGCGCGTGGCATCAAAGGCGCAGGAATACGAACGCGCGGCTCAACTCCGCGATCAAATCGCGGGGCTGGAGGATATTTTCAGTCACCGCGCCTTGATTGAAGTCCGACTTCAATCAGACAAGTGGCGGCGGATTGAAGGGGTTGTGCGCAAACTCGCCGGCTCGAAATCCAAGATCACCCGCGTCGAAGGGTACGACATTTCCAATATCTCCGGCACCTCGGCCACCGGCTCGATGGCCGTATTTATCGACGGCGTCCCGGCCAAATCGGAATACCGCAAATTCAAAATCAAAACCGTCCGCCAGCCCGATGACATCAGCATGCACAAGGAAGTCATGCGCCGCCGCCTCACGCACCCGGAGTGGCAATATCCGGGGCTGGTATTGATTGACGGGGGAAAAGCCCAACTGAATGCGATTCGGTCCGTAATAGCCGGCAGCCGGTTGCGAATTCCCATTCATGTCGCTTCACTCGCGAAGCGCGAAGAAGAATTGTATACTGAAGAAAGTCAGAAGCCGGTGCGGCTGGATTCGCTCCCGAAGCCGGTCATGCATTTTTTCCAGCACGTGCGGGATGAATCACACCGCTTTGCGAAAAAATACCATCACAAGCTCCGCGAAATTTCGTACCGTGAGCAAGCGGCAAAAACCTAAAAGCGAGCGCCGAGGCGCAAAAAAGAAAAAGCGCCGCTACGCAATGAGCGGGCGCCGCGCTTTTTTATTGCTCGAACTGCTGAAGAAAAAGTAGTCCCAAGGATGTACCACTTTGTACCCTTCTTAGAAAGGGACAGACACGCAAACGCAAGATGCGCAATGGATTTACGCTCACATCCCCTCTTCGGCGAGCTGTTTGATCAGCCCTTTGGCTTTCTTGGTCGCTCCTTTGGGCGTCTCCACTTTGATCTCGACGAGCAGGTCTCCCCTCCCATAGCCCGAGGCGCGCCAGGCACCCTTGCCGCGCACGCTCAAGATGTCGCCTGACTGCGTTCCCTCGGGTATTTTCACGCGCATCGTTCCGTCGAGCGTCTCGATATCCACCGCGTCGCCGAGTGCCGCCTGGGAAAACCTGATCGGCAAATGCATGATAATGTCATCGCCCTGCCGGCGGAACACCGGATGCGCGAGCACGTGGATCTCGATATAGAGATCCCCCGGAGTGCGGCCGCCGGCGATTGCGTCGCCCTTGCCGGTAATTTTCAGCACCTCGCCGTCGCGCACGCCGCGGGGGACAAAGACTTCGAGGAGCTCTTCTTTTTCCGCCACCCCCCTGCCGCGGCACTCGGCGCACGGCGTCTCGGGCCGCTTGCCCTGCCCCCGGCAATCGGAACAGGTGACGACCTGCGTGAACGAACCGAGAAATGTCCGCTGGGTTTTTTGGATGTGCCCCTTGCCCTGGCACGCGGCGCACGTGCGCACGTCCGTCCCCGGCTCGCCGCCCGCGCCGTTGCAGCGGCCGCACCGGGCCAGGCGCGCCAGCTCTACCTCTTTTTTGGCGCCCATGACCGATTCCTCAAAGGAGATTTCCAGGCCAATGCGGATATCCCGTCCCCGATCGGGGGAAGACCGGCGCTGTCTGCCGGCCACACCGAAGAAATCCTCGACAATGTCGGAAAAATCAAAATCGGCGAATCCGCCCGGCTCAAAGCCGCCTTCTCCGAAATCAACGCGGAACCCGCCGGGCCAGTTGAAGCCGCCCTGTTGCGGGCCGGAGGCGCCGTCGAACACCTGTCCGAACTGGTCGTACTGGGCGCGCTTGCGCTCATCCGAAAGCACCTGGTAGGCCTCGTTGATCTCCTTGAACCGCTTTTCATCTCCGCCTTTGTCGGGATGATACTGGTGGGCCAATTTACGATAGGCCTTTTTTACTTCTTCTTTGTTTGCGTTTCTGGGTACGCCCAGAACTTTATAATAATCTTTGGACATACAAGGGGACTAATTGGTCCGATTGGACCAATCGGCTATAAGCTATAAAGTGAGCCGCTCTACCTCGATCTGCTGGCTTTCGATTGTAATTATTGTAGCCATACGCAGAGCCCGAATCAAGCCCGCGGTCAGGGCAACGCTCATAAAATAGAGCGGAAACGTAAGCGCCTTGAACGCAAAAAAGAAAGCAAAGGCGGAGAGCAGGGGCAGGTATTGCACAAATGGACCCAGGAGATCCTCCAAACGCTCGATGATCGCGCGGTTGAGCACCTCGCCGAGGCGCTCGGAGCCCTCGAGCGGAATGCCGTATTGGCGCGCCAGCTGATCGCGCTGGTGCGCCAGCAATTCCGAAAGGCCGCGCTCGGTGCCCGCGGTAAGCGATACTCCCTGCGCCTCCAACTGCGTCTCGACACTCATCGTGAGAAGCTCATCGATCGTGATGTCGGGGTTGATATCCGGGAGACCTGTGGCCTCTTTGAGGGGTTGGGCCAGCACACGAATCATCAGGTCGCTGACAGGCCGCGGAATCAGGGCGGAAACCGCCTTGTTCTGGTCGGTGAGGGTCTGGAGATAAAACCACGATGCGACCAATGAAGCAGCGGTAAAGAAAAGCGGGAGTCCGGCCTTGAGCACCTTTGAGGTGCTGAACCCGATCGACAGGACATGCTCTTTGCGGATGCGCCGCGCGGCAAAAATCGTAAGGAGGATGCTGCCGGGCAGGAGCACATACGCGCCCGTGGATGCGGACGACAAGAGGAACGGCGCTCCCACCGCGACCCCACTTGCCAGATACAGCAGCCATTTCGTATCAATAAAAATCGCGCCCATTGAAAAGAGCGATGCGGCGGCGATGAGGGCGACAATCGGCGCAATAAACTGCTGGTAATTATGCAGGATCCCCGCGGTGAGCACCGGCATGGTTTCCTTCCATAACCAAAAGGCGAAGATCGCCGCCGCGACGATCAGAAACGCGAGAATTGCTTCCTTTATGAACGATGTCACTTCAATTAAAATATCAATAAGCGTCCCGCTGCCGATAATTGCCCGAAGTTGCAGAGCATAGCACCCGTGGGACAATGTCCCGGATGTGCCATGCCGCCGAGCGAAAGCAACTTCGGCAGCGGGTCTACCGTTTTGCCCACTGCGGAGCTTTTCGGGCCTTTTTGAGGCCGAATTTCTTGCGTTCTTTCATCCGCGGATCACGGGTCAAAAATCCCGCGCGTTTGAGGCGCTTGCGGAAATCCTGGTTGAATTTCACCAATGACCGCGCGAGCCCGTGGCGCACCGCTTCTGCCTGCGCGTGGACCCCGCCGCCGGCCACCTTGGCCGATATCCGGAAACGCTCCCACAGCTTCATTTTCTTGGGCGCGTCTTCGACGATCCGCTGGAGATCCGTGGTGGGAAAGTACGTCGCGTACGGTTTGCCGTTTACGGTAAAGTCACCCGATCGCGTAAACATCCGTACCCGGGCGATGGCGGTTTTGCGCCGCCCGACGGCCTCAAAATAGCGCTCCGGCTTTTTGGCAAGTAACTCTACTTTTTCCAAATCGCTCGCATCAAGCGTCTCGTTGTCATCCATTTGCGGCTGGACCGGTATCGCCGTGCGTTCCGCGGTCTCCTCGGCCTTCTTCGGTTTTTTCTTTGCTGCTTCGGGCATATTTACGTGTTTTTCATTGAGATAGGTTCTGAGACAATTCTCCTTTCACGAGCGTCAAGTTCTTGATCCTCCGCGCGCGGAGTTTATTTTTGGGCAGCATTCCCATTACCGCATGGCGGAACACCAGGCGCGAATCGCGCGCGAAAAGCCGCTCCAGCGTCTCTTCCTTCAAGCCCCCCGGGTATCCGGTGTGGTGGCGGTACAGCTTCTGCCCCATCTTGCGGCCGGTCACCCGCACCTTATCGGTGTGATACACAATGACCCGATTGCCGCCCTCGTGCATCGGGTTGAATCCTGGCTCGTTCTTCCCCTGCAGGAGTATCGCAACTTCGGCGGCAAGCCGCCCCAGTACTTTATTCGCCGCATCAAGCTTGTATTCCATTAAAATAGAGATAACGTCCCTGTCCCGAAGTTGCGTTCCGGAGTTGTCGAGCGGGACAGTTGTCCCGCCGCCGATGTTGCAATGTCGGCAGCGTGACAACGGGACAGTCTCAACGTCGGTATCAACTTCGGCATAGGGACGACTATTTTATAAGTTCGAGGATCGCCATT
>CAYIEG010000021.1:0-8320 GCA_964362375.1 uncultured Candidatus Saccharibacteria bacterium | reverse complement strand
CCCGATGATGCCGCGCCTCCCGGAGGCACGGTGATCGAGGCGCCGTCGGTTGCCTGTGCCACAACCTGCTGGGCCGCGGCCTGGGTCACGCTGACCGTCGGCGGCAGCGGGACAAGCGCCTGCTTGGTAAGAACTAGTTCAATCGTGACCGGCGCGGACTTCACATCCACCACCAATTCCGGAGATTTGTAAGGGAAGTCCTTATACTCCTTCCCCGCACCTACATGCCAACGTTCATTGGGAATGACAGTAAGAGAGAATTTGCCCGCTGAATCCGCGCGAGCCGATACAAAGCCCCCGCGCTCGGACCATGCCCAGATAAAGGCATCTACCAGCACACCTTCTTCCAGCTTGGTGGTGCCGCTTATGGCAAGCGTCTGGACCGCCTGCTTTTTCTTGAATACCAGTTTTATGTCTTTTGCTTCACCCCCGGCCACCACTACCGTCTGCTCGCCCGGATTGAAGTAGCCGCGATCAGTCGGCAGATACGCGCGCAGGTAATAGGTCCCGGCGCGAAGCGTGAATTTCGCTTTGCCGTCAGTGCCGGTAATGCGGAATTCCGGCTTTTCCCCGAAGAACGACGCAGCAACCGATGCGCTCGAGTGGGTATCGGCGACCACGCCTACACCCGCAAAGGCGCTCCCGGCGTCATCAACCACCGTGACGGCAATCGTGGCATCCCGCAGCGGTACGGTAAAATCAACCGTCTGGGTCTGGGCGACCCCGTCTCTGGCGAACGTGACTACTCTCGGCTTTTCGTTCCATGACCAGCCGGCTTTTTGCGACTCGCGCGGATGGATGCCGACAAACCACGCACCCCCGCCGACTTTCAGCGTGTAGCGGCCCGCCGCATCGGTCACGCTTGTCTTCCATTGCCGGCTGTCGGGGGCATACGCGTTTATTTCCGCGTCTGCCACCGGATTCCCGTTGGAAAAGAGCACACTGCCGGTAATCACCTTGGTGACGCCGCCGAAGGTAAAGTCCACAACCCTCGTCTCGCCTGCCCCGACTACCACCTCACGGGGAGCCACGCGGGTTAAATCGTCCCGCCCGTAGGGCGCATATACTTCAACCATATAGGTGCCGGCCGGCAACGAGAGCTTATAAACGCCGTCCGCACCCGTCTCGGTATTACGCCAGAAGTTGTTTTGGTACGAATACGATGCCCCGAGCGGCACGTACTGCGTAAACGGAGAATAGACGTGGACGTATGCTTTGGCGAGCGCTACGCCCTCTCCGTCAGTCACTTTTCCGGTAAGCGTCGCGCTTGATCTGGATGCGCCGCCGGTCGTGAAGGACGCGGTGTAGGTCGCGGAGAGTACCGCGCCGCTCCGGTCGCGAAGGGTATTCAGCACGGTATAGGTATAACTCGTCCCCGGCTCAAGCTCGCCTGCCGGGAAAAATTCGAATCCCTCATGGAACACGGTAAAGGACCCCTGCACCCGCGCATCCGGCGAGCCGGTCTTGGCAAAACGGAAGAATTCTTTTGACATCGAGAGCGGGTCCAACTCCCGCGTCAAGATCACTTTGATTCTCGTCCCCACGTCTATTCCCGCCGCGCCGGATTTTGGAGTCGTAGCTGATGTATCCACCGCAAAAACCGATGCCACCTGTTCCGTCACGCCCAATTGCATGCCGCCGGACGTACCGTTCGGGTTGGACACCGATACCCAATACGTGCCCGGCTTTACGGGATTATAGGGTGCCGGCAGGAGACACCGCGGCTCGTACAGTGCACAATAGGGCACCCGGTCATCGGGCACGACAAACGTAATCGTCTTTCCATCGGGCGAAGCGAGATCCGGAATGACGCCGGTATCAAAATTAACCCGGTTGCCGGTAGCGGTAAATCCAGAGCCGGTCAGAGTTACTTTGGTCCCGATCGGGCCGGACCCGGGAGAGAGTACGTTCACCGCCGGGCCGGATTGCCCCCCTACCGGATAATATTCGTCATTGTCGTCCGGGCCGTAACAACTGGCGTCTTTCGGATAATCAATAGATCCGTCGCCATCGTTGTCTTTCCCGTCCGAGCACTGCATCTGGCCGGCGCCCGGACCTTCGTAACTCGCAAAGTTATCGACGCAACCCGTGTCCTTGGGATAGTCAATGAGTCCATCATTATCATTATCCACCCCGTCATTACATTGACCTTTGGACCCGCAGCCAAAGTTGTTCACCCACTTACATATGATATCCGCATCGCAGGATTGTTGAGTGTAATATACGCATCGGCTGGTACTGGTCCCCGGCGTCTCATCATTATCCTCACGACTGTAGCAGCCGGTATCGGCCGGATAATCAATCTGGCCGTCGCCGTCATTATCTCTACCGTCCGAGCATTGCGAAGTCGTCGTACCGGTCAAGGCGCATCCCGGAGTCGTCGCCGTGTCGCCTTTCTTGGCCGATTTGGCCATCGGCCCGTCGCAGTAAATCGCGTTGCCGGCCGAGTCGCTGTACATGTAGTGGCAGCCAGTCCCCAGAAGTGTGGTCAACGCGCTATCGCATGAAGCACTCGTCGTAGTACCGCTGACATTGACGGTCGCGATATTAGATTCGGGAGAACATGCACCCCCGCCGCAGGCCTTGACTTGATATTCATAGGCGCCGTACAGTCCGGAAGGAATTGAGCGATCCGTATAGGCGCCGCTTCCAGCTTGCGAAGGGATTAATGCAATGGTCGCCCAGCTCTCCCCTGTTCGCCTGCGTTCAACTTTATATTCATATTCGTAAGAATTGTCTGTCCAGTTGAGTATCACGTCGTAGCCGTTCGTATCCGTCCGTGCCGAAAGCCCCGTGGGAGCCACAAGAGAATAGGCGCTCGCGGAAGATGCGGGTGTGGAAAACTTTTGGTTGGAAAATGTGGTACGGTAATAATCCTGATTATCGGAGATAACATTATAGGTATAAGTCGTGGAGGCGATAAGGCCGCTGAGCGAGATGCTGTGATTGGTCGTGAACGTCCCGTCGGACACGAAATTGCTTGCCGTCCCGACTCCGTATTCCACTTTGGAATTTGCCTGGATGTCGGTAACCCAAGTAATCGTAGCCGAATTGGCAGTGATGCTGCCTGCGATAACATTGCTGATAACCGGCGGGGGCGTCGCGGTCTTGGGCGCGGTGGTGCTAGTCGAGGTGCCGCCGACGGTCACCCGAGCGCTATTGGACGTTCCATAACATCCGGTGGTGTGCATGCAGGGCTTCACCTGGTAGTCATACGTGCCGCTCGCCACACCGACATCTTTATATGTGCCGTTCCCGCCGGCAAGATAGGCAGTTGTCCCGATTTTGACCCATGCGCCGGTGCCGGTTTTACGCTCGATCTCGTAATTATCTTCACCAGTATAAAAATCGGTCCAGGTAAGAGTGACATCAGCGCCCGACGCCGTCGCCGTCAGATTGGCAGAGCTTCCGGTCGTGGCAGTAGTGCCAGTTGTCCCGGTGGTAGTGGTCGTCGTGGTGGTTGTGGTTTGGGTGCTGGTAGCGCCCGTGCTCGTCGAACTCGTCTGGGCGCTGGACGGAACAACCATAGTGGCAACCGATGAATCCGCAGAGCAGGAAGAGCCGACGCATGCCTGGACTTTATAGTTATAGGTCGCCCCGGCCGTAAGTGCCGAATCCCAATATTTAACTCTTCCGCCGGACGACGAGGGTGCGGACGCCCAGAAAGTCCATGCGCCGTCATAGCCCGTCTGGCGGTAGACCTTGAATTGATCTTCAGCGGAGTTGTCATCCCAGCCGATTTCTACCGAATTTGAGCTCGAATAGTAGGCCGCGGAAACGCCCGTTGGGGTACTCGGAGTACCGCTGCTCGTGGAGGTGGAAGAGCTATGCGAAGAACACCCTTGGGTTACCGCCGTATCGCCAGACTTGGCGGATTGGGTCATCTCGCCGTTGCAATAGATATAATTCCCCGACGAATCATTATACATATAATGACACCCGCTACCCAAAAGGGTAAGCAAGGACTGGCTGCAGGAGCTGGTCGCGGTGGACGCAGTATATGCCTCATCTGGATCATCCGCGCTATAGCAGCCGGTGTCTGAGGGATAGTCGATCAGGCCGTCATTGTCATTATCAATCCCGTCCGCGCAGGCGGCTACCGCGCGGGCCGGTTTGACGAGCTTTTGTTTCAGCGCATTAAAAAGCCGCTGTAGGGTTTGGACCTGTGCCACGAGCGAAGCAAGCTGCTGCTGCTCCGAGAGCATTGCCGACTGGGCTTGTGCCGGCTCCGGCGACACAAAAAGAAAACCGCCAGCGATCATGATCGCCGCCATCAAAACGAGAGAGAATCTCTGCATACGCAAAAGGTTAAGATGTAATATGAGATATATTCAAACACTCCTATAATACATCAAAACCATCTGCGCATGTTATGCGTGGCTGTGGATAACTCAGCTTGCCGTATATCCCAGCGAAGCGATCTCCTTGATAATCGCATCCTTGCTGGTCTTCTGCGGATCAAATTCAGCCGCGCCCTTCTTCCCTTCGTAATCCACAAATATTGACGCCACACCGTCTATCTGCGAAACGACCATCTGGATGCCGGTGGCGCATGCTCCACAGTGCATGCCGCCGATTTTGAGTTCAACTTTTTCCATAACCTATTGGACCTTTTAGACTTATATCACTTATATGTCCGATAGGCCTCTTTTCTCTATCGGCGGCGTGTAGCGGCGCAAAAGCAGGGAATTGGTGACGACCGATACCGAGCTAAATGCCATGGCGAATCCCGCTATTTCCGGACGCAGGGTAAATCCGGACGGGAGATATGCAAGTATCGGATGAATAAACGCATAGTTGGGGTACAACGCCCCGCCTGCCACCGGAATTGCAAGCACGTTATAAATAAACGCCCAGAAAAGATTCTGCCACACCTTGCGGATGGTCTTGCCCGACAGCTGGATCGCGGTTACCACATCCCGCAGGTCGTCTTTCACGAGAATCACCTGCCCGGTCTGGACCGCGACATCGGTCCCCGACCCCACCGCAATCCCGACATCGGCCTGTGCCAACGCCGGTGAATCATTGATGCCATCACCCACCATTGCAACGCTCTTGCCTTCCAGCTGCAGGGCTTTGATAACTTCCGCTTTCTGCCGGGGCAGGACCTGGGCGAGCACGCGGTCGATCCCGATCTCTTTGGCAATCGCTTCGGCGGTCTTGGGGTTGTCGCCGGTAATCATTATAATCTCTTTTCCCATCTTTTTGAGCTCTTGGATTGCTTCACGCGCATACGGCTTGAGCGTGTCCGCAAGCGCCACTACGGCGATGAGTTTCCGGTCCGCGGCCGCATAGACCGCGGTCTTGGCTTCATTCTGCAGGCGTTCGACGAGCCCGGTATGCTCCGCAATGGAAACTTTGAGCGATTCCATATATGCGGCGTTGCCTACCGCAACCTCCCTGCCGCCGACATTCCCCGAAACCCCGAGTCCCGCGATCGCCCGAAAATCCCTGACCTCCGGCAGGGTGCCGGCTGCGGCTTTCGCTTTCTCGACTACCGCATGCGCGAGGGGATGCTCTGATCCGGTTTCTACCGCGCCGATGAGCGCCAATGCTTCGGCCTCGACGACGCTGTTCAATGAGACGAAATCTGTCACCACCGGCTTGCCGATGGTCAGCGTCCCGGTTTTATCGAATGCGATCGCGGTGATCCGATATGCTTTTTCCAGTGCCTCTCCCCCTTTTAATATGATGCCGAATTTTGCGGCGCGGCCGATACCGACCATGAGCGCGGTGGGCGTCGCCAGCCCCATGGCGCAGGGGCAGGAGATGACGAGGAGCGCGATCATGCGGAGCAAACCCGCGCGGAACGGAAAGGCAAAGACAAAATACCAGACGACAAACGTGATCACCGAGAGCACGACGACCGCCGGCACGAAGTATTCAGAAATTTTATCCACCAGATTCTGGATCGGCGCCCGCGATGCCTGCGCTTCTTCCACCATGCGGATGATTTGCGAAAGCAGGGTGTCCTTGCCGACTTTGGTTGCCTTGAATTTAATCATTCCCTCGATGTTGAGGGTAGCGCCGATCACCTCCTCGCCCGCGGTTTTCCCGACCGGCATGGATTCGCCGGTCACCACCTTCTCATCTACATGGGTCTTGCCTTCCAGAATCACCCCGTCCACCGGTATTTTTTCTCCCGGCCGCACAATCACGGTTTCTCCTTTTTGAATCTGATCAATCGGCACCGTAACTTCAGCGCCGTTGCGGATCACGTGCGCTTCTTTCGCTTCCAGCTTCAAAAGCTCTTTAATCGCGGCCGAAGCGCGTCCCTTGGCCCGCATCTCGAAGTAGCGCCCGAGCATGATAAAAGAAAGAAGGGCGGCCGATGATTCCCAGAAGGGATGGTCGATGTTGAAAAAGAGGAATCCGACTGCGCTATAAAGATACGCCGCGGTGGTGCCGAGCACCACCAACACATCCATATTGGCCGATCCGACGCGTATGGCCGTAAACGAATTGCGGTAAAAGGGCCACGCAATCACGAATTGGATCGGCGTCGAAAGGATCCAATAGAGATAATTGAGGTCAATGCCGTAGAGCGCGTGCACATGCTTCAGATTGAGCATGTGGATGAGCATGTAGTAGACAATGATCGGGCCTGCCAGGACGAACGCCGCAATCACCCGCCGCCGCGCTTCCTCGATCCTTTTGGCCTCCTTCTTTTCTTCCTCTTCGGCGGTCGCTCCCTGCTCATCCGGCAGGATCAGGTCATAGCCGAGCTTATGCAGCAGCTCGTCCACCCTTTCCAGCGAAATTTTGGTCTCGTCAAATTCGATTGCGGTCTTCTCCGCCCCGTAATTGGTCTTGATCGCATGGACCCCCTCCTGCTTCCCCACCAATTTATCAATCAGCGCCGAGCAGGATGCGCAGTGCATGCCTTTGACTTTCAAAACGAGTTTAGTCATAAAATTCAGACAGCGTAACAAGGAAAACTATCTATTTTTCGTGGAAAGGTAATCACTCAAAGATCCGCTTCAAAGGATTAATCAACCTCTCTTCAATGAGAAGAAAGGTGTTGTGTCGAGAGGTATATCCTTTTCGCCCGGGACAGTGACGACTAAACATTTCTTCAATGCATCCTGATTTACTCTCCGCAGTCCTTCTTGGCTATTATACCAGATTTCAATTCAAACAGGATACTGGCTATCCACAGAAGGATAGATGAACGCAAATATCGAAAATACCAGCCATGGCTGGTATTTTCGATATTTGCGTCTCTGTTCTAACCTTCTCCTGCGTGGAGCACCTGCCGGAAAATCTGTTTGAGATGCAATTCCGTGTCAATTTCTCCAGCAACGATGGACCGGACATAGGGACGCACGTGATGAAATTCAATCAGAAAATCAATCTCGTCGCGGCATTCATACGGGTAGACAAATACACTTTTCTGTAGCGGATATAGACCGAGACGGCGAAGGTGAAATCGGAAAGCATCGCGGGCTTTCTTCATACGATGCGGAATATCGAAAAGGATAATCCGCCACTTGCCGTCCCACTGCGCCGGTACGGGTATGCGGAGTGTATCCGGATTGAAGGTCAAGGCGCGGGTCGACGCTCTGCCTTGACGCGAAAGCACAATCGTGACCGAACCGTCGGGATTATCCCGAGCGCTGATCATACGGCTTTCATATAAACTTCGGATCGCCTTCTTGAGCGCATCCCGATCAATTGCCCGCCATTCTCTCTGGATGTCTTTCAAGATCTTGAAGTATCTGCCCGGCGACCGAGTAAGACCAAGCACCAATCCTCCCATCAGAAGAAGTAAAACTCTTTTCTGTACTGTTCCTAATCCTCGCGGCATATCTTTAAAAATCGAAAATACTCGCCATGGCTTTTATTTTCGATTTTATCTTGTTTGGCTTACGGAAGTAAACTTCAGGGGGTTTATATGAATTATTCGGTGGAGGTGATGATGCTACGCACGTGGAGCTTTCCTACCATATCAAAGTGACCGCGTTTTTCGCCCTCCACCTTGCCCTCACCGCAAGGCACGGAACAATAAAAAGGGAAATCTCCGGCCTGGGTGACCGTGAATTCAACTTTGATCGTGCCTCTTGCGGGCATCCGTTGCGAAACGCCAAAAGCGTCAATGGCAATCCCATGATCATAATCATCCTCGTTGATAATGGTTGCGATAATTTTGTCGCCGCGTACCGCGTCAATAATTTCGGGGTTAAAACTCCATGTGTCTTTTTTCGCCGTGATGGTAATTTCGCGGATTTTGCCCGTGACTACCGGCACCGATCCCTCGGGCAGTAAAAACACGCGGTATACAACTCCGCCCGCGACAATCAAAACTCCGATGCCGATAAGG
>CAYIEG010000020.1:0-8341 GCA_964362375.1 uncultured Candidatus Saccharibacteria bacterium | reverse complement strand
TCAATTTTGTTTGTCTACGATTTAGCGCGTTGTACGCGCCAAACCGGACAAGGTTCGCATCGGAACAGCTGGAAAGATACACTTTCCGCTGTCATTCTGTTTTCAAGCTGCTCTCCCGCCTGCCGTTTGCGACAAAAAAGACACCCGCCGTTGCCCCCTTCAAGAAACAATGGCGGATGTATAGCAACTCAATTGTGAACTTTTCTCCTTCCTCGCTACAAAGAAAGGGCGGTTATCAGCCGCAAGAAATAGTTATCTCATTATATATACAGGCAAATCCGTGTCAAGAGCTTACCCCTTCTCAAGATAAAACGTGCCGCTGGTGAAAAATCGCCAGAAGACATGCGCCCGCTGGTCAACTATCGTAAGCCCCAGCGCGCGGAACGCCTCCTCCCATCTCCGCAGCCAGCCGCGCGGTTCTTTTTTTATGAAAACCGGAGTTTCGTACGAAGCGGCTTTTCCGGAACCAAAAGTTACCCGGCATGCGCGTCTCGCCACGCTTTAATCTTCTTGTGATCTCCCGAGAGCATGACCGGCGGCACGCGATACTGCTTGCCTTTGTATGCCAGTACTTCCGGACGCGTGTAGTGCGGGTATTCCAGCCCCTTGCCGTTGACGGGTGCTTCTTTTTTCAACAGCAGATTCCAGTGCGACTCTTCCTCGAGCGACTCGAGCCGGATGACCCTCGGGAGGAGGCGGCTGACCGCCGAAATCACGACCATCGCCGCGACATCGCCGTCAGTCAGGACATACGGTCCGATCGAGATTTCCTCCGCATGCAGGGCGGCCTTCACCCGCTCATCAACCCCCTCGTACCGGCCGCTCACAAAGATGATCCGGTCATATTTCTTGGCCCAATCCGCGGCGAGCTTTTGATTAAACTGCTTCCCTTTGGCCGAAAGAATGACTACTTTTTGCCTTTGACGCTTGGCCTTTGACGCGATGCGATCGACTGCCCGCAAAATCGGCTCCGCCTGCAATACCATCCCCGCCCCTCCGCCGTACGGCTTGTCATCCACTTTCTTATGCTTTTTATCCGCGCTGAAATCGCGCAGATTGTGCACCGCGATTTGGACCAGCTTTTTCTCCTGCGCCCGCTTCAGGATCGACTCGCGAAAATACGAATCGAATATCTGCGGGAAAATGGTGATGATGTCGAAACGCATAGCGGAATGTTAACATATCAACCAAGCAAAACTAAAACTCCGCGAGGCGCGGAGTTTTAGTTTTTGATTTCAAGAGATTAAATCTTGAGATCGTCGACTACTTCGTCGACATCCCGCATCCTCGGCTCTTCGCGCTCGCCGCGGTCCTCGCGCATCGCGCGGGGACCCCGGCCGCCTTCCGGCTCTTCGCTCTTCAGGTTCCCGCGGGGATTGTTTTTGATGCCTACAACCCGAAGGAGCGAGCGGATGGCTTTTGCGGTCTGTCCGTTGCGCCCGATGATCTTGCCCATGTCATCGGGGGCGACCTTGAGCGTCAAGAGCACTCCCATCTCGTCAACCTTGCGATCGGTTTTCACCACATCGGGGTTGTCGACGAGCGAACGTATCACGAAATCGAGAAATTCCTGGTCCAGTGGCATTGCCGCCATCGTATCTGCAAATCGCGAATCGCGTATCGCAAATCGTGCTTACGAGGTCATCCTCTCCGCCGATTTACCGTATGCGCTTTCCGTTTTGCCCTACCGAATATTCGACCTTTTCTGCGACACGGTTCGTCCGTGCTTCAGTATACATTGTTCTGTTATACTTACTCCCTTTCTTTAAAAAAGTCAAATTACGCGGGTGCCGCCGCTTTTTCCTCCGCAAGAGCAGGCTGGGCTTTGACCACAGAAACCTTTTTGCCCTGGACCACCCCCTTGGTGATCAGGAGATTATGCACCGTCGCCGAGGTTTGCGCGCCCTTGGAAAGCCAGTGCAAAATCCGCTCCTGCTTGAGGGCCGTCTGCTTGGTCTTGGGATGATGGGAGCCCAGGATTTCCAGCTCCCCGGACTTGGGCTTGGAGCGCCGCTCGGTCACCACGATCCGGAATGCCGGGTCATTGCGCCTCCCCACCCGCTGAAATCGGATGACTAACATAAAACGAATTGTATAAAAAACGGCGCGGGAAGTCAAACCGGGTGAACCGCTCGCAGCATCATCGATTCGTATATTCCCCGGCTTCTTCGAGCTTGAGCGACAAGAGGCGCGAGACGCCGTCATCGCCCATGGTGACGCCGTAAAGAATTCCGGCGGACTTCATGGTCTCGCGATTGTGGGTAACCAAGAGCAGCTGGGTTTTCTTGGCAAGCTCTTTCAGGATCGCCGCATACCGCTGGGTGTTCGCTTCATCCAGCGCGGCGTCGGTCTCATCGAGTATGAGAAAGGGCGGGGGATTCACCGCGGTGATTGCAAAGAGGAGTGCGATGGCGGTGAGCGCCCGCTCGCCGCCCGAGAGCATCGCGAGGCCGTGGATGCGCTTGCGCGGCAGATCCACTTCGATTTCTATCCCCTCTTGGGCTTCTTCTTCCTCGGCGGGCATCCCTTCTCCTGCGATTCTCGATTCCTGCTTTGCGATTCTCAAACGCCCCGCCCCTCCGCCGAAAATAATCCGGAAGTAATTATGAAATTCGTCCTTGACCTTGGCAAACCCTTCTCTGAAATCCGACTTCATCCGGTTCTCAAGCTCTTTGATGAGTGCCTTGAGCGACGCGGCTGCTTGGCGCAAATCCTCGAGCTCTTTGGTAAGGAATGCGTGCCGCGCTTCGGTTTCCGCGTATTCTTTTACGATCGTCTCGTCAATGCCGCCGACTTCTTCGAGCCGGACTCCAAGCCGCTCGATCTTGCGGCACAATTCAGCCTGCGACATATCCGCATAGGCCGCAAAATCCGGAGTCAGCACCTCCGGATCCGGGGGTGTCGGCTCCGAATGAAATACTTTCGCCTCGCGTTGGTACGCTTCCCGGCGCTCGCGGATCCGCGTCTCGTCAAATTTCAGCCGCTCCCGGGCAAGCGCCGTGTCCCGCTCCTGATCCTGCACGACGCGGAGTGCTGTATCCAGCCGCCGCAGATTTTCATGCGCGGTGCCTGTGGCGTCGAGCTCCTCCCTCTGCTTTCTGTCCGCGGCTGCGATTTCCCTGCCCGCCAGCTCCAATTCTTCCTGCAGGGCCCGGATCGCGCGCTCAATCTCCCGCACCGCGCCCGGCTCGCCCTCACCGATAATGCCGCGGCGGGCCCCGTTAGAGAACCCTTCTCTGACGGGGCGGGCAATCGGCCGGCCATGCTCGGCCGCGTCGAGCGCCTTCTCGATATCCTCGATGAGCGCCAAAAGATGCGCCCGTACCATCCGCACCTCCCCTCCCTCTTCAAGCAGATCTCTCACTTCCGCCAGCGTCGCGCGGATATCCTCGCTCGCCGCGCGGAAATCCGCGGCCGGCGCAGGGATAGCCGCTGCGGCTTTTTCCCGCTCGGCTTCAAGCTTCCCTTCGAGACGCCCGATCTCGCGCTCGAGCGCGTGGTGGCGGGTTACGCGCGCCGGATCGCCATGCTCTGCCAAAGTATCCCTTTTTGTCCGGAATTGACCCTCGGCTTCGGCGATCTCTTTTTCCAGGCGCCCGATTTCCTCGCGCTCGAGCGCGTGGCGCGCCGCCAGCGGCTCGGCGCGGCCCGCCAAATCCCGCGCCTCCCGCTCGATTTCCTGCCCCTCCCGAACCACCCACACCCCCTCGCACTCTTTGAGTTCAGCCGCGATCTGGGCGCGCGCTTCCGCCCGCTTGGCCTGCTGGCGGAGAAATTTGAGATGCGGCGTCAGCTCCCGGATGAGCGCCTGGGTCTCGCCCATATTCTGCTCCGCGGCGGCGAGCTTGCGCTCGGTTTCGATCTTCTTTAAATGATACACCCGGAGCCCGAGCGCTTCCTCGAGCATCTCCCGCCGCTCGCGGGCGCTTGAGAGCAGCAGCCGATCCACCTCGCCCTGCCCGATGATGTTGTGCTTGGTTTCGCCGAGGCCCATCCGCGCAATCAGCTCGACTACGTCTTTGAGCCGCACGGGCGAGCCGTTGATCGCATATTCGTTGCTGCCGTCGCGGTAGATCTTGCGGCCGAGCGCCACTTCCTCAAATTCGATCGGCACGGCACCATTCGAGTTGTCAAAAAAGAGCGCCGCCGAGGCCTTGCCCATGCGCGGCACCCCGCCGCCCGGCAGAGACGATCCCGACCAGATGAGATCCTCGCCTTTTTTGCCGCGCAGGGACTTCATCGACTGCTCACCCAGCACCCAGCGGATCGACTCGGCAATATTGCTCTTGCCCGAGCCGTTGGGGCCGACGATTGCGGTGATCCGGGACGGAAATTCCAATACCGTCGTTCTGGCAAACGACTTAAACCCGGAAAGTTCAAGCTTTTTAAGCTTCATAATGCCTCAAGGACAGACTCAAAAACAAAATGCAGAGATTTTACGCTTTGCATTTTGCGTTTGTCTATGTCCACCCATTCGCCTGCAGTGCCTGCCGCGCGGCCGCTTCCTGCGCTAATTGCTTGGAGGGACCCTCGCCCTCGGCGATGAGCTTGTCGGCGAGGAATACGCCCACGACAAAATGCTTGTCGTGATCCGGCCCCCATTCCCGCAGCACCTCATAGGTCGGCGTTACCCCCTCGCGCTCCTGCGCCTCCTCCTGGAAAAGAGATTTCGGATCTTTGTACAGGCGCTTGGCCACCACCTCGTCGAGCCGCGGGAAGAGCACCCGTGCAATAAATTCTTTGGACAGGGCATATCCCTGGTCGAGGTAGAGCGCCCCGACGAGCGCTTCAAAGGCATTGGCAAGGATAAACTGGCGCGCGCGGCCCATGTCTTTTGCCTCCCCCCTCGAGAGAAGAAGAAAATCGTTGATGCCGAGGTCAACCGCCACGTCGGAGAGCATCTTGGCGTTGACGAGCGCGGCCCGGAAACTGGTCAGCTCCCCCTCCGGCTTCTCCGGAAAACGGGCATAGAGCGCCTCGGTCACGACCAATTCCAACACCGCATCGCCGAGGAATTCGAGCCGCTCGTTGTGCCCGACCCGGAACGAAGGATTCTCGTTCAGGTACGAGCGGTGGGTGAGCGCCTGGAACAGCAAATCCTCGCTGCGGAACTTGAGCGATAACTTTTTTTCCAGCTGGCCAAGCTCGGGAAGACTATTTTCCATGCGCCTCTTTCTTCTCGTTATCTTCTTCCTTATGCTCTTCCTTCCCTGCTTCCTCTTCTCCCTCCCGCTTCTTCGCAAGCTCTTCCCGCCGCGGATACTCCTTGCCCGGCTCGCCGATCTCGCGATACACCGTCCCCAAGACGCCGTTCACAAATCGGCCGGATGATTCTCCGCCGAACGATTTTGCAAGCTCGATCGCTTCGTTGATCGCGACTTTCGGCGGCACCTCCTCATGGCTGCCGAAAAGCAGCTCGTAGAGCCCCAGCCGCAGCACGGCGCGGTCCACCGACGTGATCTGCTCTATCGGCCACTCGGGTGCCGCTTTCTCGATGATCTCATCGATCGTCGCGAGGCGCTCGATCGTCCCCTCGACCAGGCGCTTAATAAAAGGGTGCTCGTCTTCGAGTCCCGGCCCGAATTCTTCTTTGTTGCGCTCGACAATCGCCTCCAGCATCCCCGGCTTCTTGCCGTAGAAATCCCACTCAAAGAGCGACTGCATGGCGATGGAACGAGCGAGATGACGTGATGCCATTACAAATGTGAAAATTACTTGTGCGAGAGTTCCTCGGCGCTCAACTGGCTCCCCTTTTCCGCCGCTTCCTGCTCATGCTGATGCAGTTCTTTTTCTTTCTTTTTCCGCTCTTTTTTGTCGAGTTTCGCGAGCACGTCAATCACCTGCCGGCCCCCATACCAGCCGCAATTTTGACACACTGTATGGGAAAGCAGCGATGCCCCGCAGTGGCTGCAGCGCCCAAATTGAAGCGGTGTCAACGCGTGGTGCGAGCGCACCCGGTTGCGCTTCCCCTTGGTGTGTTTCATTCGGACTACCATATTTTTATACTACCAAGGGATAGAGATATTAGCAAATGGAAAAATAGACGTGAGCATTCAATGCCTTTGCGTCACTTCGCCCGGCATCGGATGTCCCGAACTGACGTTTCGAGGTTGAACCTCGAAACGTTACTTGAGATATTAAACCGCAGCTAACTTCACGCGGAATGACGCCCTATGGATCTCCGAATAGCCGATTTTTCCTATTATCTCCCGATGCATCCTCGTCCCATAGCCTTTGTGCAGATCAAATCGGTACTGGGGATATTTTTTGTGGAGCCGGAGCATCAGCCGGTCGCGGGTGACTTTGGCGATGATTGATGCGGCCGCAATGGCCGGAATCTTCTCATCTCCCTTGATAATCGCTCGCTGCGGGACACCGCTCGGAAGACGCAGGCCGGCATCCAGCAGCACCGGCCTCTCGGCCAAGCTTTGTGCCGAGCTTAGCTCGGCACAAAGCTTGGCGTATACGCGCGCGGCACCCAAATCCGCCGCCCGCGCAATATTGATCCGGTCTATCATTGCCGGCCAGACCCGCGCGACCGCCCACTCGATCTTTGGATGAGACGTGAGAAACGAAAACCATTCCTCCCGTTTCTTGGGAGAAAGCTTCTTTGAATCCCGGATACCATTCAGCAGTTTTGCCACCCGTGCATTACCATTTACGCTTATTTTCACCCCCGCCACCACCACCGGCCCCGCCAGCGGGCCCCGTCCCGCCTCATCTATTCCTATTGTATATACACCCGTGTTGCGCGACATCATTGATATAGTACAATTACCGATGATGAAATTCACCCACTTGCACGTCCACAGTCACTATTCGCTCCTCGACGGCCTCGCCAAGATCGACCAGCTGGTGGCGCGCGCGGCGGAGCTGGAAATGGACTCGCTCGCCCTCACCGACCATGGGAATCTCTACGGCGCAATCGAATTCTATCAAAAAGCGCGCAAAGCCGGAATCAAACCGATTATCGGGTGCGAGCTGTATGTCGCCGCGGGAAAAATGCAGGACAAAAACCCGGGCATTGACGACAAGCGCTACCACCTGACCGCGCTCGCATACACCACCGAAGGATACTACAACCTCATCAAGCTCGTCACCGCGGCGCACCTCGAAGGCTTCTACTATAAACCCCGCGTGGACAAAGAGCTCCTCCGCGCGCACTCAAAAGGACTCCTGGCGCTCTCCGGCTGCTTTGCCGGGGAGATCTCGCGCGCGATCCAGCACAAAAAGCCCGACGCGGCCGAGCGCCTGATTGGTGAATACCAGGACATCTTCGGCAAAGAGAATTTTTACCTTGAGATCATGCCGCACTTCGAATTTGCGGACATGCGTCTGACCAACGAAGCGCTGGCAGGGCTTGCCGGAAAAACCGGCGCGCGACTTGTCGCAACCAACGACATCCACTATGTCCGGCTTGAAGACCGCGAGGCGCAGGACATCATGGTTTCGATCCAGACCGGCGCCAAGCTCGACGATGAAAACCGCCTCACCATGAAAAACGCAAACCTCTCGATGCGCTCCGGCGAAGAAATGCATTCCCTCCTCCCCGAATATCCGGAGGCGATTGCGACAACGCAGGAAATCGCCGCGCGCGTTGATATCCAGCCCGCACTCGGCAAATGGATCCTCCCCACTCCCCAGATTCCGGAAGGATCGGATCACGAGGCCGAACTGAAACGGCTGACGCATGAAGGCATCGCAAAACGCGGCCTCACTCCGGGGCCGGAAGTGGTACAGCGCATCGAATACGAGCTCGATATCATCAAGAAAAGAGGGTTTCTTGCCTACTACCTCGTGGTGGCCGATTTCATGCGGTTTGCCCACGAGCAGAAAATATTCACGACTGTCCGCGGCTCGGGCGGCGGATCGCTCGTCGCGTATCTTACCGGCATCACGCCGGTCAACCCGCTCGAATACAAGCTCCCGTTCGAGCGCTTTCTCAACCTCGAGCGTCCCGCGCCCCCGGACTTCGACATGGACTTTGCCGACAACCGCCGGGACGAGATGCTCGAATATGCGAAGCGCAAATACGGCGCTGACCACGTCGCCCAGATCGGCACGTTCGGCACCATGATGGCGCGCGCGGCGGTGCGCGACGTCGCGCGCTCACTCGGGTACCCCTACGGCGTGGGCGACCGGATCGCCAAGCTCATTCCCATCGGCGCCCAAGGGTTCCCCATGACACTTGCGCGCGCGCTCAAAGAAACACCGGAACTCAAACAGATTTATGACACCGAGGACGAGGTGCGCCGCATCATCGACGAGTCAAGGAAGCTCGAAGGATGCGTGCGGCACGTATCGGTCCACGCCGCCGGCGTCGTCATCTCCCCCACACCCC
>CAYIEG010000019.1:3947-8622 GCA_964362375.1 uncultured Candidatus Saccharibacteria bacterium | reverse complement strand
TACCGATTGACTACCTGATTGACTAGGTTAGCGGGTGGTCAAAGTGAGAGATTTTGGGTAAAATGGGTTCGGATAGAGTTGTAGAGAGCCACCACTAAAAATCTAAAATCCGGCCAAAGCCGGATTTTAGTCATGTCTTCCTTACGATGTCTCTCTTTTCATTACTGCATTACTGCTGGAACGCGGCTTTAAGATCAGCTCGCGCCTTTTCCATTGCCGCCTTGAAGTCAGCAAGGGCTTTCTCTACTGCCTGTTTTCTTGCGGCACGAACCGGCTCAAGCGAATCCTTTAACTTTTCAACCGCCTGCCGATCGCTCTTGAATTTATCCTGTGCCGCTTTCATGCCGGTTCGGAATGTCTCGCGAACGGTTTTTGAATCAACGCCTGCGGCGCAATCAGCTTTTCCTTAATAGATAACGATTTAACCTCGCTTTTGTGATGGGAAAAAGGGTACATCGTAAATTATATCATGAAAACCGCCTCTCTGAAATAAATTTTGGGGTGGGAAGCGGCTCGGCCTCCCGCCGCAGGAGCGAGCCTTCTGCTTGGCTTGCGTGGGAATTTGACGTCTGTGTAAAACTCGTGGATAAGTAGTGCGCAAGTAGCTTATATAAGCCACTCCTTTTGCTTTTCTACAAGTGGTTGCAATTTGTTTAAATATGTGAGAAAGTGGTAACAAGTTCGATGGAAGTGGGGGAAAGTGGATAAAACTGTGGATAAACCCTCGTGTTTTGGGGATAAATGCGATGCTGATAGGCGAATACCAACATACGCTTGATACGAAGAAACGGCTGGCGGTTCCGGCAAAGCTGCGGAAAGAACTGGGGGAGACTGCCGTACTGACCCGAGGCCTTGATAACTGTCTTTTCTTATATCCGATGCAGGAGTGGCAGAAGCTGACCGAGAAGCTCTCGCAGCTGTCGGTGGGGTCCGGAGACACGAGGAGCTTTTTGCGGCTCATGATGGCCGGAGCTACGGAAGTAGAGCTTGACCAGCTGGGGAGAATCCTGATCCCCGATTATTTGAAAAATTATGCGGGGCTGAAACAGCGGGTAATCATTGCCGGGGTATATAACCGGCTGGAGGTATGGGACGAAGAGCGATGGAATACGTACAAAGGAGAGGTTGAGAAGAATACGGACATGATTGCGGAGAAATTGGGAGAATTGGGACTCTACTGATGGAGACGCCTATACACCGACCGGTTTTGCTGAATGAAGTTCTTGAAATTTTGAACCCGCAGCCGGGAGAGACGCACATCGATGCAACGGTAAACGGAGGCGGGCATGCCAGGGCGATCCTGGCACGCATCGCACCGAGCGGAACATTGTTTGGGATTGATCGCGACTGTGAGCTGGTGGACGTCGCGAGAGAGCGTGTGCGGGAGGATGCGAAGCAGAATACGGTGATTCTTGCATGCGGCAACTATCGGACTATGCAGGAAATTGCGGCGCAGCACGGGCTCTCCGGGGTTGATGGAATTCTGTTTGACCTGGGTTTTAGTTCTCACCATATCGAGCGATCGGGAAGGGGGTTTTCTTTTCTGAAGGAAGAGCCGCTTGATATGCGGTATAACCCAGGCGAGAACCGGATGACGGCGGAGGAGATCGTAAACCGGTGGCCGGAAGACACGCTTGCCGATATTTTTTCACGCTACGGCGAGGAGCGGTTTGCGCCGAGGATCGCGCGGGGGATTGTGAGAGCGCGCAAAGCCCGGGCAATCCGTTCGACCGAGGCACTTGCCGAGATCATTACGCAAAGCGTTCCTGCCGTCGCGCGGAGGAAACGCTTGCACCCGGCGACCCGTACCTTTCAGGCATTGCGGATTGCGGTGAACGAGGAACTTGAGTCACTTGAGCAGGCACTTCCGGCGGCGGTCTCGCTCCTTGCCGCGGGCGGCAGGATTGCGATAATTTCATTCCATTCGCTGGAGGACCGTATCGTGAAGACATTCATGCGAAGCGAGTATAAAAAAGACACGATCAGGATACTGACCGCAAAGCCGGTTCGGCCGGAAGCGGAAGAGATACGCGCCAACCCCCGCGCGCGCTCGGCGCGCTTGCGCGCAGCGGTAAAAATATAAACCATGACTGCATTGATTCTTACCCAACGAAGAATTCTTTCCCGCATATCCATTGCGCCTTTTTCGGCGCGGGCGGAAGAATATTTTTCGGCCATCAACGTCCAGGGCATCGCCACCGGCTTCTTGGCGCTGGGCATCGCGGGCGGGATCGCCGCGTATGTCGCCATGCTCATCGTGACGTTTGATACCGGCATCCGCCTGCAGGAGGTTTCGCTGGAAAGAGCGCGGCAAGAAAACGAGTTGCGGCAGGCAGAGGTGCGCGCGAGAGTGCAGGAGGCGCAGTTTACCGTGCGCCACCGGGAATATCTGGAGAAAATGGGTAAAATTTCCGGGGTGAAATACTTGGTACCGGAGGGTGTTGCGGTCTCGCAGGGGCCGCATCAGACCGCGCAGTAGCGGGGATTCAATAAGTCATTCCAGAATGAGATCTTCGTTTGGCAGAGTCCTTGAGGGGCGGATGAATCTGATCCTCCTCTTTTTTTTGGTGGTATCGGCTTCCCTCCTCGGGCGCCTGTTTCTCATCCAAATCATCCAGCATCGCGAGTTTGTGCGGGCGGCCTCGCGCCAGCACGGCGTGACGCAGGAGCTTTCCTCGGAGCGCGGTGTCATTTTTGCGACCGACAAGGAAGGGAACTTGATACCCTTGGCGCTCAACAAGACGTATCGGGTGCTGGTTGCTTCACCGAAATTGATCGAAGATCCCGCTGCCGCCGCTCGGCGCATTGCCGACGCGTTTGGGCTCGACGGGGAAGAAATAAAAAGAAAACTTTCCAAGACCGGAGATCCGTATGAAATACTCGGCCGCAAGATCGAGCCGGAAGCGGCAGATGCATTTATGGAGGATCCGATCCCCGGCGTATTTTTCGAAGACGAACAGCGCCGTGTCTACCCCAACGGGTATCTCGCCTCAAACCTGCTCGGGTTTGTGAGCGTCGAAGATACGGAAGAAGCGGGGCGGTACGGCATCGAGCGCTTTTACAATTCCGAGCTTTCCGGCGCCAATGGGATTTTGCAGGGGGTTAAGGATGCGTCGGGTTTTTTGATTGCGCTGGGCAAGCGCGTATTCTATCCGCCCAAGAACGGCTCTTCGGTAGTGCTCACCATCGACTACAATATCCAGCGGAAAGCCGAGGAGGTGCTGGCGAGGGTAAAGGAAAAATGGGGAGGGTCGGCCGGCCTGGCTCTCGTGATGGACCCCGTGAGCGGGCGGATCCTCGCCGAGGCGGCCTCTCCCGGCTTTGACCCCAATGCGTTTTCAAAGGAGCCGGACTTCGGCGTCTTCCTCAACCCCGCCGCGGAACATTCGTATGAGCTCGGATCGGTGATTAAGCCGATTACCATGGCCGCGGGGCTGGAGGAGGGGGTGGTCAAGCCCGAGTCAACCTATTATGACAGCGGCGAAGTACGGATCGGCGGCTATACCGTCCACAATTTCGACAACAAGGGCTATGCAACCCAGACCATGACCCAGGTGCTGGAGAAGTCGCTTAATACCGGCGTGGTCCACGTGGCGCGCCTTCTCGGCGGCGAAAAACAGCGCGAATATCTCGAGCGCTTCGGACTTGGAGAGAAGACGGGCGTTGATCTGCCCGGGGAGGTGGCCGGCAATATTTCGAATCTTGCATCCGGACATGAAATTGATTTTGCGACCGCATCCTTCGGGCAAGGTATTGCGGTGACGCCGCTCGGCCTTGCCCGCGCCATCGGCGCCATTGCCAACGGTGGCACGCTGGTGGAGCCGTATGCGGCGGAGAAAATCATAGATGATTCCGGCAACGAGGTGCTTCGGGAGCCGCGCCCCGTGCGCAGCGTAATCTCCAAAGAAACTTCCGAAGCGCTTTCAAAGATGCTTGTCTCGACAGTGCGGAGCGGCTTTGAGAACCGCGCGGGGGTGAAGGGGTATTTTGTCGCCGGCAAGACGGGTACGGCCCAGATCCCGCGCAAAGACGGCAGGGGATACTCGGATGCGGTGATCCATACCTTTGTCGGATACGCGCCCGCTTTTGATCCCAAATTTTTGATCATTTTGCAGTTGAACGAGCCCAGCGGGAATCGTTTTGCCGCCAACACCCTCACCCCCGCCTTTCACGATCTCGCGGAATTCATTTTAAATTATTACGAGATCCCGCCGGATGAGAAATAAAAAATGCCGCATACGATTACAACTATCTAGAGATGACGTCCAAAGCGCGATAATCTTTCCAAGCAGGCAGAGATGCGGTAGTATCATGACGATAATGCTGTTTGGCGATTTCGTTCTGCTCGCTCCGGAGGGGTGGTTATGACGAAAGATACGGAACACGAGGGGCATCCGACCGAGGGTGTCTTCATGAAATGCCCGCATTGCCGGTATCGGCATGGGCACGAGCAGTCAAAGCTTTTGGTCCGCGGCGGCAACGGGGCGCTCCACTGTCCGGACTGTCGGGAGGAGCTCATTCCGCTTCCGGTATAGCGCCGGCCGCTTCCCATCGCCGCCCGAACGTGGTATTATGCCGTCCGTCGGGCGGCTTTTTCTTTTAGGTCTAATCTGCTTTGCTCCTGTCGTCTAGTCTGGTCCAGGACGCATGGTTCTCATCCATGTAACCCGGGTTC
>CAYIEG010000019.1:1984-3937 GCA_964362375.1 uncultured Candidatus Saccharibacteria bacterium | reverse complement strand
GGGTTCGAATCCCGGCGGGAGCGATTGCGGCGCATCCTTCGATCGGATTTTTATCGTCGTGCTACCCTCGCCGTCGCCAAAGAACTTCTTGGCGCATTTTTGGTGCGCAAAATCGGGGATCGCGTGAGTGAGTCCCCGCGCGATCAGGCGGGGGCAACGGATCGGGGTCGCTTATGCGGGCGCGTGGGCACGCAAGCCCTGGCGGTTTTGGATCAGGTAAGTATGTGACAGGCCCTGCGGATGCAGGGCCTGATGGTTAGCCGTAGGCAACGGAGGTGATGCGGCATTCCTCCGCGTCTCCGATGAGTCGGTTGAGGTACGCGAGGGGAGCAATGACGACTTGCCTCCCCAAACTGCCTGCCGCCCGTAGATTCCATCCCCGCTGAACGATCTCGGAGAAATCCAGGCCTTGCCCCCGGCGGTCCAAAGGATTTTTCAGCGTGAGGATCGGAATCGGGGGCAAGAGAGTCCGATGGTCGAATACCGCAACGCCGAGTGCGGGCACTTGAGTGGTCGCGATGATGTCCGCAAGGTTTTGTGCCCTGGGATCCTCGGCGGCATAAATCTCGGAAATCTTCACCCGCCGGTAGATCCAGCAAATTTCCCGGATCCGTTCACGGATTTCGTGTTCCCGCTTCCGTTTTTCCGCCGCGTCGGAGAATTTCTTGTTCTCCGGCGGCGAGACGAAATCCATCCATAATTCTCGCGGCCTCGTGAGCCGTTCGATTTCGGGTCCCCTCACGTATATTCCCTCCTTCATCGGGATGCGACCGTTGCAGTTGTGCCCATCGGGGGTCTTAAGGTGCTGTGCGTAGTACGTATCTATGTTAGGTAGTGTCTTGCTTTCTTTACCGATTGTCAATTCTTGAATCAGAGGAGTAATCCCACCTTCTTTTTCGTCTCTGCGAGGGTTTTGGCGGCGCCTTCGCGCGCGCGCGCGGCACCGTCCCGCAGGATCTCGCGGATTTCTTTTTCGTCCATCGCGTCGTAGCGCTTCCGTATGGCGCCCAGTTTTTCGACCAGCAGTTCCGCAAGGTCGTCTTTGAACGCGGCGTATGTCTTACCGGCGTATTGTCGCTCTATTTCGGCGGCGGTCATGCCCGAAAACGCCGAAAAAATCCGCATGAGGTTCGCAATCGCTGGTTTCTCTTCTTCGTCGTAGGCGATTTCTTTTCCGGAATCCGTGACCGCGATTTTTATCTTGCGGCGGATCTCGTCCGGTGAATCCAACAGGGAGATATAGTTGTTGGCGCTCGAAGCGGATTTGGACATTTTTTTGGCGGGATCGTCCAGCCCCATGACCCGCGCGGTGTCTTGCTGGATCAGCGCCTTGGGTATTGTGAATGTCTCGCCGAAGTGTCTATTGAATTTATTGGCAAGTGTGCGCGTCAGCTCCAGATGCTGCTGCTGGTCTTCTCCCACCGGCACCGCCTCGGTCTGATACAGCAGGATATCGGCGGCCATGAGCACGGGGTAATTGAAAAGTCCGGCATACGCTTCGGCTTGCCGCCCCTTTTTGTCTTTAAATTGAGTCATCCGCTCGAGTTCTCCGAGCGGGGTAATGGTATTCAAGACCCATGCGAGTTGGGCATGCGCGGGCACGTGGGACTGGACAAAGATGACTGATTTTTCAGGGTCAATGCCGCAGGCAACAAGAAGCGCCGCGACCTCAAGCGTCTTTTTGCGCAATTCCTCCGGCGTCTGGGGTACCGTGATCGCGTGGAGGTCCGCGATCATGGCAAAAACGTGATAGTCCTTCTGCAGTTGGACCCACTGGCGCAATGCCCCCAGATAGTTGCCGATATGGATATTGCCGGAGGGTTGGATACCGCTAAGAAGTATTTTCATAGGACTCATTGGACTAATAGGCCAATCAGACCTCTATGACAACGGGGAGCACCATCGGCCGCCGCTGGGTTCGGTTGAAGAGAAACTGCCCGACTTTCTCGCGGA
>CAYIEG010000019.1:0-1884 GCA_964362375.1 uncultured Candidatus Saccharibacteria bacterium | reverse complement strand
ACCATCGGCCGCCGCTGGGTTCGGTTGAAGAGAAACTGCCCGACTTTCTCGCGGAGCTCGTCCTTGACGTGCGTCCAGTTGATCGGGTGCTCGCCCTCCACCGTGATTTCCTCGACGATCTTGCGGGTCCGCAGGCGCACTTCTTTGAGCAAATCCTGCGATTCCTTGAGATAAATAAATCCGCGCGAGATGATATCCGGGCTGGTCCGCACCCGGCCGGTTTTGGAATCCACTATCGAAATGATAACAAAGATGCCGTCCTCGGCCAAATGCTGACGGTCGCGGAGCACCACTTCTTTCACATCGCCGACTCCCAAGCCGTCGACCATGACATAGTCGGTCGGCGCCCGGTCCTTGAGCCGCCTGATTTCGGTACGGTTCATCGAAATGACGTCTCCGTCCTCGGCCACCATGATATTTTCTTTGGCAACACCGGATTCCTCGGCAAGCTCCGCGTGGAGCTTGAGCATGAAGTAGTTGCCGTGGATCGGGATGAAGAAGCGCGGCCTGGTAAGCTCGATCATCTGTTTCAGTTCATCGCGCTTGGCGTGCCCGCCGGCATGGATATCCATCGTGGCATAATGATAGACCTTGAAGGTCTTTTTGTAGAGGACGTCTTTCAGGCGCTGGACCGTCGCTTCGTTGCCCGGGATGACGGATGAGGAAAAGATGATTGAATCCCGGGGCTGGAGAGAGATGGTTTTGTGTTCGTTGTTGGCGATCCGCATGAGCACCGCGCGGTCCTCGCCCTGGGCGCCGGTGCAGGCAATGGTGATGCGGTTTTCGGGGTAGCGGTCGAGATCCTTTGATTCGATGAAGGTGCCTTTTTTTACCTTCATATATTGAAGGGCCTGCGCCACCGCGACGTTCTGCTTCATGCTGTGCCCCTCGATCACAACCTTGCGGTCATACTTTTCGGACAGCCAAATCAGCTGCTGGACGCGCGTGAGAAGCGAAGAGAAGGTTGCCGCAATGATCCGGCCGGAAGCCGCTTTAAAAATTTCTTCAAGCGATTTTTGCACCTCCGATTCGGAAATCTGGTGTCCTGGCACTTCGGCATCCGTGCTCTCCGAGACCAGGAGCAGGACGCCCTGCCTGCCGAGGTCCGTGAGCCGCGCAATATCGGCCGGGCGCTCATTGACCGGCGTATGGTCGAGTTTGAAGTCGCCGGTGTGGACCACCGTACCGACCGGGGTTTTGAGCACCACGCCGACGCTGTCGGGAATGTTGTGGTTGACGTGGAAAAATTCCACCCGAAAGGCACCCAGCGTCATTTGCGATTCCGGGGTCACGACATGGATCTCGGGCTTGCGCATCTGGCGGAAATCCTCCTGGCGCTTGAGGATGATGCCGCGGGTCAGGGCCGTCGCATAGATCGGCGGGTTGCCGAGGGCGTCAAGCAGATGCGGGATCGCGCCGATGTGGTCGTAGTGGCCGTGGGTAATGATAATGCCGCGGATATTCTTGCGCCTCGGCCGGAGGTATTCGATGTTCGGGATGAGGTAGTCAATCCCCGGCATATCTTCATCGGGGAATTGCAGCCCCATGTCCACAATTACGATGTCGTCTTCGTACTCGTAGACGTAGCAGGAGCGGGTTACTTCTCCGCAACCGCCAAGCGGGACAAAGCGCAGCTGCCCCTTCTCGATTTTTGGAAGGTGCGGTTTAAGCGGGTGCACACCGGGGGCATGGCGGCGGGTGTGGGCGCGGGGCCTCGGCCCGCGCGATTCACGCGCGGGCGCAGGCGCGCGTGGCGCGATTGTAGGAAAATTCATACGGTATGATGGTTTCTGATAGAGACGATTGCAAAATCCAGTTTCGCAACCGTCCCGATTAGATAAATAAAATTAGACAAATAAATAAGTAGTGGGCGAGAGAGGATTC
>CAYIEG010000018.1:1800-8805 GCA_964362375.1 uncultured Candidatus Saccharibacteria bacterium | reverse complement strand
CGAAAATGAGCGGAGGAGAGGCATATCGCGCCTCAATGTTTTCGCGCGGTATTACCTCAATTCCGATCTTCCCCTCGCGCGGGTGTCCGATACGCACAACGGCGGATCGGAGATTCTGCGAAGCGAAGCGGGGCTTGAATTCCGCCACAGTATCCTCTGGCCGCAGTTGCGCGTGTGGGCAGAACCAAGCGTGGGGTTCAACAATCGCTTCTCGGAGGGGCGCCTGTCTCCCGAAGGGGGGCTTGAGTATGAGATCCCGTGGCGTACGGGAGCAACTACTCTTCAGCTCGGCTTCCGCTACAACCGTCCCTACGGCCACGGCTATCGTCCAGAAACCGTCGGGTGGGGCGGGGTGATCTTTAAGTTCAAGTAAGCTCTCCGCACAAAGGACTGCCGGAGTGTCAATCGGACCGCATTTCGCGGTCCCTTTTATTTAGGTGTGTGGATAATTGATTTGCGTCCGGGAGGTGCAGACGCTACCATATCTGCATACCATTAAAACCTTTTATTTTTGTTATGCGGAAAATCACATACGTGGTCGCAGGTATTTCGATCGGCACGGCGCTTGTTCCGATGATGGCGTTTGCGCAATCCGCGGAGGACTTGCCGCAAACGACTGAAGAGCGGAAAGCCGAGATCCAGCAGAAGCGGGAGAGTCTGAAACAAGAACTGCAGGACCGCCGCGATGCGCTGAAGGAGCGCGGAACGCAGGTGAAAGAGGACATCAAGCAGCGCAAGGAGGCGCTGCAGGTCCAATTAAAAGAGCAGCGGGCCGCGCTGAAAGGAGAGTTTCAGAAAAAGCGCGACGAGTTCAGGGCAGAGGCAACGGCGCGGAAGGAAGAATTGAAAAAGAAGTTCGGGGCCGAGCGCGCGGCCCGGATCGAGCAATATTTCAACCAAATGGTTGCAAAGTTCGAGTCCGCGATCGACCGGCTCCAGGGCATGGCCGACAAGATTGAGGAAAAGCTGGATGCGGCTGCGGCAGGGGGTAAGGATGTGACGAAAGCAAAAGAGGATCTGGCCGCGGCACGGGTGAAAATCCAGGAAGCGGAAACCGGACTTGCGGACGCCAAGGCCAAGTATGCGGCGCTCGCCCAGAATCCTGATACGAAAAAGGCGTTTGCGGATGTAAAGGCGCTCACGCACGGGGTTGCCCAGAAAGTAAGAGAGGCGCATGCCGCACTCGTCCGTACGGTCGCAGGGCTCAAGGGAACGGGCGCGGGCGCAACCACGCCTCCGGCGACCACACCGCCGGCTCAATGATGAGCGTTCCGGCTTCACGGGTTTAAATCCTTTTCATTATGAATGCAACATCTTCATCGAAAATGATCTGGGTCATCGTCGCGGTTGTCATTATCGGGGCGGGTGTCATGGTATACATGCTTGCGGGCGATCAGTCGTCGGCACCGGCTGCGGAGGAGACCAATTATCCGTCAGCAGCCGAGAATCAGGCGGCTGTATCGGGGACTACAGAAATCGAGCAGGAGCTGCAGGCAATTCAGGTAGAGGGGTTGGACGCCGAATTGGACGCAATGGAGAAAGAGGTCTCCCAATAAATACTTCAAGAAGCAGACTGTGTGTCGAAACCGCGGGCATCTGCCCGCGGTTTTGATTGCTTGAAATAAGAAAGCGGATATAATAAGAAAGTGATTATTGCTGGAACGAGAACGGCAGAAAAATATGCGTGGACTTCGCACTCGCGGATGAAAATGCGCCGCTACCGGCTCACCGAATTGCGGATCAAGCGGATCATCCGATATCCGGTACGGGTGGAGGAGGGGATTCTCGAGGGAGCGATTGCCTGTATGCAACCCGCGGGCGGGAAGCAGTACTCGGAAATCTGGGCGATGTACGTTATTACAAGCCCAAAGCTCAAAACCCAAAGCTCAAAGCAGAAGGGAAAACAGATAAAAGTCATTACGGCGTGGCGGTATCCGGGCAAGAGTCCAGCGCGCGATCCGATTCCCGCTGATATTTTAAAAGAGATTCGATTGCTCATATGATCAAAGTTTCTCCGTCAAGCGTGAGTTCGCTGCTCGAGTGTCCGCGTTGCCTGTGGCTGCAGATGAATGAGAACAAGAAGCGGCCACGGGGAATTTATCCGTCATTGCCCGACGGCATGGATAATGTCTTCAAAAAATACTTCGACGAGTACCGGCGTAGAGGCGAGATGCCCCCGGAAATCGACGGCAAAGTCGAGGGGCGTCTCTTTGACGATGCGCCCAAACTCCAGGCCTGGCGGGAATTTAATTTCGGGAGAGGCGGGATGCGGACTACCATTCCGGAATTCGGCATGGAGCTGAATGGCGCGATTGATGATCTTTTGGTCTCGCCCGACGGCGCCTATGTGCCGTTTGATTTCAAAACCCGCGGGTATCCCACCAAAGAGGACACGCACGAGCACTATCGGACGCAGCTTGATCTCTATGCGCTCCTCTTTGAAAAAAACAATATGCCGCCAGCCGACTACGGCTACCTTCTTTTTTTCTGGCCGCAGTCCTACGAAATGGGAGCGGCACAATTCAGGACCGAACTTATCAGGATGGACGTCTCGCCGTCGCGCGGCCTTTCCGCGCTCAAAAAGGTCTACGATATCGTGACCGGCCCCGCTCCTGCGGCGCACGCCTCGTGCGAATACTGCGTGTATCGCGGGACTTGAACGAAGGAGCAGAGCACAAATGTTACACTTAACTGTCATGGCAGTTAAGTGTTTTTTATTCGGGCTGGAGCGGGTATAATACAGGCATGCATCGGGGGATCGCCACCTTTACGCTTGATACCGGCCGGTGTCCGCCGTGGCTGTTTGAGCGCATGGTGCGGCTCGGACGCGAGATGGCGCGGGTGCTCGTCGAGGAATACGGGCCGGATGAATTTGTCCGCCGGATCAGCGATCCGGTGTGGTTTCAGTCGCTCGGTACGGTCTTGGCTTTTGATTGGAATGCTTCGGGCTTGACCACTATTCTCACCGCCGCGCTCAAAGAAGCGATCCGCGGCGAGGAGCGGGAGCTGGGTATTTTCATCTGCGGCGGCAAGGGCAAAACTTCACGCAAGACTCCGGACGAAATTATGCACTGGGGCGAGCGGGTCGCACTGCCGGGATCAGGCGTCCAAAATCTGGTCTACAATTCCCGCATGGCGGCCAAAGTGGATTCGGCGCTCGTGCAGGACGGCTACCAGATTTACCACCATTCGTTTTTCTTTTCAAAAAACGGGGCATGGTCCGTGGTCCAGCAGGGGATGAATGAAGCGGAGGCGACTGCGCGGCGGTACCATTGGTATTCGGAGAATATCAACGACTTGGTTTGCGAGCCGCACACGGGTATTTCCTCGCAGTCGGTAGGGGAGCGGGTGCTCAATCTCGTGGCGCAGGAGAGCGGGGAGACCCGTGATCTTTCCACCGAGCTGGTGCAGGCGGGATACGCGCCGCTCATGAAAGAAATCCGGATCCTGCGTAAATACGCCTCACCCCTTTCGCAGATGGCGGCAATCGAAGCAGGGGGTGAGCAATTGACCCTGCTCAATCTCGAAGCTACGGAATTCCGCGCGCACCCGGTCGTATTTGAGGATTTCGCCAAAAGCAAGTATTTGGAAAAAATTCTGGCGCGAGTCACCGACGAGAAGCCGGAAAATTATGAAAAACTTGTGGCAATTGAAGGGGTGGGCCCCAAAACCGTACGGGCGCTCGCCCTTGTCGGCGAAGTCATTTACGGCGCCAAGCCATCGTATGAGGACCCGGCCCGCTACAGCTTTGCCCATGGTGGTAAAGACGCCACCCCGTATCCGGTTGACCGGCCGACCTACGACCAAACCATCGCTATTTTGAAACGAGCCGTCGAGCGCACAAAGATGAGCCCTGTAGAGAAAAACAAAGCGATCAAGCGTTTACTGCCATAGTTGGTCTGTGGATAAGTCGCTTTTTGTTCGCGTTGTTGTCTTGTATTATAGAAATACATTATTCTCTAAAATTTTTTCATGCAGCAGGAAAACATGATGAAGTGGGGGACGGCCGCGGCCGCCCTGGTGATTGGTCTTGGCATCGGGTATTATGCCGGCAGCTCGCTCGGCTATAAGAGCGGGATGGGGAGCGGGTTGGCACAGGGGGTCGCCCAAGGTGTCGCCCAGGAAAAGGCGGCGGAGGCCGCGCGCAGGGAGGAGGCCGAGAAAGAAGCGGCCAAAGCGGTGAACCCCTTTAACCAGGCGACGGCAAATCCCTTCGAAAAGAACCAGGCCAATCCTTTTGAAAACGTAAAGGTCAATCCTTTTGAATAAGGCCTCGAGGGGGTCTTATTTTTATACCTATACCTATGAGAAAAATATTTTTCGTCTTTCTCTTTTGTCTCGTTGCCCTGTCGGGTGCGGCGGCCGCTTCCGCGGCTTCGGTTTTTGATATCGAGTATCCGATTGCGGAGCTCGGCGGATGCGGGGACAAGGAGCAGTGCAAGGCGTTTTGCGGTGAAGCGGCCAATGCCGTGGCCTGTGCCGAGTTTGCCGCCAAGTATGGGCTTGGCGACAGCCGGAGCGTGAAAGCCGCCGAGACGCTTCAGCAGGGCGGCGGCCCCGGCGGATGCAATTCTGAAGATGCGTGCCACGCGTACTGCGAAGATCCGGGCCATGAGGCGGAGTGCGTGCAGTTTGCGGTGGACAAGGGCTTCATGACTCGGGAAGAAGCGGATCGCGCCCTGAAAGCGGGCCCCGGCGGATGCCGCGGGGGGCAGTGCCGCGACTACTGCGAGGACCCCGCGCATCAGGACGAGTGTTTTACCTACGCCGAGGACAACGGCCTTATTTCCAAGGACGAAGCGAAACGGATCCGCACGTTTAAAAAGGAATTTGACGAAGAAGGCGGCGGTCCGGGCGGATGCGAGTCCGAAGAGGCGTGCCGTGCCTACTGCGACGACCCGGAGAATTTGAACGAATGCCTTGAATTTGCCCAGGCGCGTGGGTTTGTCGGCGAAGAGCAGGCAAAGATCATTAAAAAGACCCACGGCGAGGGGCCGGGGGGGTGCAAGGGCGCCGACGCGTGCCGCGAGTTTTGCGAAGACCCCGCAAATCAGCTTTTTTGCATTGACTGGGCGGCAGAGAACGGATTTATGAGCTCCGAGGAAGCCGCGATAGCGCGCAAGGTGGCGGGTCGTCCCGGTCCTGCCGGGTGCGTGGGGGAGGCGTGCCGCGAGGTGTGCGATGATCCGGAGAATGCCGAGGAGTGCTTCCAGTTTGCCGAGGAAAACAATCTTTTGCCGCCCGAGGAGCTTGCCCGCGCCAAAAAATTCATGCAGGCCGTAGAGGAGGGCGGTCCCGGCGGATGTCAAGGGCGTCAGTGCCGCGACTACTGCGAGGACCCCGCGCATCAGGACGAGTGTTTCTCATTCGCAAAAGATAAGGGGCTTATCAGCGAAGAAGAGCAGAAGCAGTTTGAAGCCGGAATGAAGATCCAGCAGGTGGTTGCGACCAGCGGCGGCCCCGGCGGGTGCAAGAGCGATGACGAATGCCGCGATTACTGCACCGATGCGGCGCACGTGGAAGAGTGCATTGCCTTTGGGGCGACCCACGGAGGTGTCCCGCCCGAGCAGGTGCGGGAAATGCTCAAGCAATTCAGCGAGCGGCGATTTGAAGCCCACGGCGGAGCAGGCGAATTCGGCTCGGGCGGATTTGAAGATTTTGAAAGATTCGGAGAAGAATCACAGCGGCGGTTTGAAGAATTCCGCCAGTTGGAAGAGCAATTCCGCGGGAAAGGATTTCCGGGCGGGCCGCCGGGAGGATTTCCCGGCCCCGGAGAGTTTCCTGGCGGTCCGGGTGGTTTCCCCGGCGGTTTTCCAGGTGGACACGGCGGTGAAGAAGGCGGGCCGGTATTCGTAGGCCCCGGCGGATGCACGTCGCCGACGGAGTGTATTCAATACTGCACAGCGCATAAAGAAGAGTGCTTCGGTGGTCCCTCCGGCGGAGGCGGCAGGGGCGGTGGAGAGGAGGGTGAATTTTTCCCGGGAGAAGGAGCGCCTCAATTGAGGATCGATATTCTTCAGGAGTTCAAGCACGATGAACTGCCGGAGGGATTTGACCAGTTGCCTCCGGAGGAAAGACAGCAATTTTTCCACGGGAAATTCCCGCAATTCAATCCGCCATCGCCCGGGCAATTTCCGGGTGAATCGGGCGGCTTTCCGGGGCAGGATCAGTTTCGAGGCGGCCCGCCATCCGACGGCTTTCCGGGACAACCGCCGCAGGATTTCCCGGGGCGCCCTGGTGAATTTCCGGGGCAGGCACCCGGAGGATTTCCCGGCGGTCCTTCAGGCGGCGAATTTCCCGGCCATCCGGATGCATCCGGGTATCCGTTTCCGGGCGGACAGGGATTCCCTCCGCCGCCAACAGGGTTTCCATCAGAGGGAGATTATCGCTTTCCGTCCACCGGCGGTTCATTCAATCAGCCGCCGCAAGGAGGGGTATTTGCTCCGCAGCCGAGCGGCGTATTTCCCGCCTCTGGCAGCGGGGAATTTCATCCTCCAGCAGAAGGAACATCTTTCCCTCCGCCTGAGGGTTCATTCACCCAGCCATCAACCGGATCGTTTCCTCCGCCGCCCACCGGCTCCTTTGCACCACCTCCATCCGATTCGTTCGGCACGCCGCCTCCTACCGGGTCATTCGAATCCCAGCCTCCTCCGCCCCCGCCATCAAGCCAGTCACCGGTCATCCAGTTCTTCGGAGCGATCCTGAATGCTTTTCTGCAGTAGTTTACGAGACCATTACAAAACTCTTCTTCTCGCGAAATTACGGGATTACAGCAGGAGAGGGAGTTTTGCAATGGTCTCTATCAGGCAATGGATATCTTAGAAAAATATAAGGGCGAGCACCCGGAAGCTTTCCGTCCGCGCGAGAACCCCGGACTTGCGGCGGATGAGTATGGGTTTTTGATTAAACTCGCCATCCGCATGCCGGGCGGCTTTGTGCAGAATGCCCGGCAAGCGAACCGCATGCTCTTGGCCGCGGCGGGAATTGCCTTTGCCGTCGCCATAT
>CAYIEG010000018.1:0-1790 GCA_964362375.1 uncultured Candidatus Saccharibacteria bacterium | reverse complement strand
CGCGGCGGATCGGATCTGCCGCCGGATAAAGAAATACTCCGCGATACGCCGGCCGCCGGGGTGCGGCCGGGCGCGGAAACGCCGCAGCCATGAAGGGAAACATGACCGCAAAACGAATGGGATTTACGCTCGTTGAGCTTCTGGTCGTGATTGCTATCATTGGCCTCTTGAGCTCGATTGTAGTGGCTTCCCTCAACAGTGCCAGGGCCAAGGCCCGCGACGCGCGCCGGATCGCGGATCTCAAGGAGATTCAAAAGGCGATTGAGTTTTATTACGACTCAAACAACCAATACCCCCAGCCAGCGCAGGGATGGGGTAATTGGAGCGGCCACTGCCCGAGCTATGGCAATCGCGATGATTATATCCTCGGTCTCGTGCCGACCTACATCCCGGCGCTCCCGCGCGATCCGCGGTATGATGACGGAGGTCAGTGTTATCTCTATCGCTCCGACGGGAATAATTATATGCTGATTACCCACGGCACAATGGAAACGCTTGCCGGCGGTGATCCTTCCGCATCCGGCAATCCGCCTCATATCCAGGCGATTGATCGACCGTGCTGTAATCAGCCCACCATTGCCGTCTATTCCTCCGGCGCGCGGGATTGGTAGACCCGCTGCCGATGTTGCGGCTGCTTTGCAGCATGTCTCACTTCTCCCCGTGTCCCGTATCACCGTGTCCCCGCTGCCGATGTTGCTTTTGTTCAACAGCATGGCACCACTGTACAGTTTTCAGAAAATTTTGATACCATGGGCGTATGGTACGGCTATTCGTCGCGCTTGGTATTTTTGTTCTTGGCCTGACTGGATATCTCCTTTCGTTCACCGGCAGCACGCCGCCGGCTCCGGCAGTACCGCAGTCTGGGTCCGTAGAAATCGGTCCGAAAATCTCGCAGGTACCGTACGAATCGGCGGCGACTTCCACCAAAGCAGAGATCCGCTCGTCGGCTCCCATGGTACTTCCCCGGCCGGACGTTCCCCCCAAGACCCTTCCGAAAGAGCCGCAGGCCCCCGCGCCGGAGGCGGTATTGATTCTGCCGCCGTCCGCCCCGCCGCCTGCCGTACTCAATGCCGCGACCTCCGCCCCGCCAAGTTCTCCGCCCCTGCCCCCGCTCGACGAGGGGGCCATCTTTCGCGCAGTGGTGAAAATCGAGTGCCCGAGCGAGGATCGCAGAGGCAAGTATGTCGGCTCGGGTTTCCTTCTGCCCAAAGGCGTGGTCGTGACCGCCGCACACCTCCTCATGGCATCAGGGAGCGAGACGTGCCAAGTGATTTTTCCGAAAGACCGTTACCCGGGGCATTACCTCAGCGGCGTAATCAAAGAGGACCGGCTAGAAATCAAGCGGCGCCACGACGAGGAGGGGATTGATGTCGCGGTGCTCTTTATGCCGCTCCTCGCGGCGTATCCGGAAGCGAGCGCGATATTCCCCGAGCGGTATCCGTATATTCCATATCCGATCTGCGGGGCGCCGGCCGTGATCGGCGACAAACTGCTCCATTTCGGCTACCCCTCGAGCTTTCTTGGCCAGTCCTACCTCGCAAAAGCCGAGGGCCAGGCAGTGCTCTATGCCGACATCAAAGGCATCGAGGAACGACTGAATGAAGACCAGACCGAGCTTTTCAAGACGCCGATTTTCGGCTACACGAGCGACCAGTCGGATTTTCATCCGTATCTGGTGAGCCGCGTCGCCACGTTCTATGGCGACTCTGGCGGTCTCGCATTCAACGCGAGCAAGCAATGTATTTTGGGCCCGCACCGCGGCGGCACGATCGGGGGCGCCGCCGGCGAAA
>CAYIEG010000017.1:0-9098 GCA_964362375.1 uncultured Candidatus Saccharibacteria bacterium | reverse complement strand
CCCACTCATTACGCCACGGCTTTGCGACCTACCTCGCCGAACAAGGCGCCAACCCCGCCGCGATCCAGATCCTGCTCGGTCATGAGTCCCTGCACACCACCACTCGCTATGTGCATGCGTCCGACAAATATGCGGAGAAAACGCATCGCCAATTCCATCCGCTCAAGAAGTGAGCGACGCTATAAATAATCCAAAGGGTTGAGGTAGCCGTTGACCGCGGAGATCGGCACGGACATGGTCGTCCCGCAGACGCGCGAGCGCAGATTTTCTATCCGTACTCCCTGGGTTGCGAAAACCGAGAAATGAAGGTGCGGCCCGGTCGCGTAGCCGGAGACGCCCGAATACCCGATCCGGTCCCCGCGGGCAACCTGCTGCCCTGCCGAGACGCCGACGCCGGAAAGGTGCGCGTAGAGCGTCGTGAGATTATTGGGGTGCCTGATCAGAATCCACTTGCCGTAGGACGCCCGGCGGCAGCCGATATCGGTATCGCCAGTCCCCGCTACGATGCCGCCCTCGGCTGCAAAAACCGGCGTCCAGATTTCAGCCCTGAAATCAATGCCGTTGTGGCCATTGCCGTTGTATCCCCCGGCCGCTGCAAAAGACGTATATCCGAAATATTGGGTCAGACAATTGGTGTCCGGATCATCCTTGAGAGTCCTGGCGCAGGTTCCGAGTATCGGCTTGGGCACTGGGGGAGCCAGTACTCCCCTGCCCTTGGACGGCAAAAGGGAAGGATCGATCGTAACCCGTATTTTTTCCTCAATGTCCCGGATCTCCTCCCCCAGCGCCTTGCGCTTGGCCTCGTACTCCCGCAATAATTCCTGATATTTTTTCTCCTGGTTTTTGGTCGCGACAAGCAATGTCGCGCGATTGCGCTTCTCATCATCCTGAATGCGCTTGCGCTCCCGCAGCTCCTGCTGCAGATCTTCGAGCTCGACCTGCTTCTCCTCGGCCTCTGCTTTTTTTGCCCCCAATTCCTGCCGGAGGCGGCGCAGCTCACCAATAGAATCCAGCATCCGCGTCTCAAGGGCTGCAAACTGGTCGAACTGCTGCAGGAAATCGGAAAGCCGCGCGTTGGCGGCGAGCACGGCAAACATTGGTTTCTCGTCGCGCTCCGAATAGGCGCGGATCACCGCCCCCAGACCCTGCTGGAGCGTGCCGATTGCGCGCGCCTTCTCCCCGATCTCGCCCGCAAGCACGCCGATCTCGAGTTCGTTCCGCGCGATTTTGCTCTCCGTGAGCGTGATGTCCCGCTTCAGGCCGGAGATCATGCGGCCAATACGGGCCAGCTCGCCATTCAGCGTCTTTGCCCGATCCTGGTGGGACGCAATCTCCTGGCGGAATTTCTTCGCTTCTTCTTCAAGACGCCGGATTTCAGCGTTTTTGGCTTCAACCGACCGCTTCATTTCCTCGAGCGTCTCCGCTCCCGCAGAGAGCGGCAGGACAAAAGCCGCGGCACACAATGCCGCAGAAGCTACCGCGCCGACGATCAGACGAATGAATTTACTCACGTAAGTTTCTCGATGGCAACACGAATCCGCTTGAGTGAATCTTCAGCCCCAAGAATCTCCATTATCTCAAACGGCCCGGGAGATGCTTTCTTACCGGTGAGCGCCACGCGCAAGGGCCAGAGCAGAGCCCCCTTGTCACCCTCCCCTATCGCGTCAAGGAAAACTTTTTCCAGATTTTCTTTGGTAAACGGCAGCTGATTACCGGTCATGATCTGCGCCGCGCGTTCCAGCGAGGTGCCGACTTGGGCGTCGGTCATACTCTTCCATCGCAGTAGTTCTTTGTCGTACTCCGGCGCGCGGAAAAAATAATCCGTCTTTTCCGTTATCTCGGACAGCTTTTTGAGCCGCGGTTGCTCCAGCGCCACGATCTTCTCAAGCCGCTCATCGGGAATATGCGATATGTCGCCAAGATACGGCTTGCACAACTCAACGAGTTCGGATGCGGATTTTCTTCGGATATATTCGCCGTTCATCCAGTCGAGTTTCTTGACATCGAAAACCGCGCCGGATTTCTGTATTTTCTCCAATGAAAACTCTTTTATCAGCTCTTCTTTGGAAAAAATCTCCCGGTCCCCGCCCGGATTCCACCCAAGGAGCGCCATGAAATTGAAAAGCGCTTCGGGGAGGTATCCCTGCGCGCGGTATTCATCCACCGACGTGGCGCCATGGCGTTTGGAGAGCTTGGAGCGGTCGGAACCTAGGATCAACGGAAGATGCGCATACTGCGGCAGGGGAAAGCCGAGCGCCTCTGCAAGCAAAATATGCTTGGGGGTGTTGGCGATATGATCCTCGCCCCGAATCACATGGCTGATCTGCATCGTAAAGTCGTCCACGACAACGGCGAAGTGATACAGCGGTACATCGATTCTCTTTGCGACCGAGAAATCGCCCACGAGATCGGACTCGAACGCCAGGGTCCCGCGGATTGAATCGCTAAATTCTATCTTCCTGCCCGCCGGGGTCTTGAAGCGAATGATATAATCCGGTTTTTCACTTTTCATGACCTCGGCATTTTCCGGCTCAACCTCCCGATACTCGCATTGATGCAGCGGCGGCCGCTTGGCGGAAAGCAGTTTCTGCTTCTCTTCCTCCAACTCCCGTTCCGAATGAAAACAATAAAATATCCCGCCCTCGCGCAGCAGTTTTTCCAGATATTCTTTATATAGGGAAATTCGCTCGCTCTGGCGGTACGGCGCAAAAGGGCCGCCGGCTTCCGGACTCTCATCCGCGTCTATGCCGAGCCACCGCAGGCCCTCAAAAATATTCCTTTCGAATTTAGGATCCGAACGCTCGACATCCGTATCCTCGATCCGCAATACAAACGTGCCTCCCTCTTTCTTCGCAAAAAGGTAATTAAAAAGAGCGGCGCGCGCAGTGCCGATATGGAGGAACCCCGTGGGACTTGGCGCGATGCGGACACGAACCGACGGCATATCAGTGCACTCCGAGCTTCAAAATCTCCTTGGCGATCACTTCGGCCGAATCGGGACGCGCGAAGCGCCCTGCCGCCTCCCCCATCTTCCGCATTTTATCCTGGTCGTCAATCAACTTCTTGATTTCGGCCAGCAGGACGTGCGGCGTTAAATTCACTTCTTCGATGATCACCGCGGCACCCTCGGCCGCGTATTCGTAGGCATTCTCCCACTGATGGTTCTGCGCGGCGAGCGAGAGCGGCACCAAAATCGAGGGCTTGCCCCGCGCCGCAATCTCGAAGATGGACGAGGCGCCCGCGCGGGAGACGATCAGATCGCAGGCCGTATAGAAGTCACGGATCCCCGACTCATCGAGAAACCCGACCGGGTGATACCGCTCTTTGTGGGTGAATTCGAGCGCGACGCTTGCTTCTCCCTGCACGTCCGCGAGGTGCTTCTCGCCGGTCTGATGGATGATCTCGTACGCGTCGGTCAGTTCTTTGATGATCCCGAGTGCGGTATTGTTCAGCCGCTCCGCCCCCTGCGATGCGCCGATGATGCCAACGACCGGCACCGCGGAGTAGATATCAAACGCCTCGCGCGCGTCCTCCCGATTCCCGACCAAAATCCGCCTCCGCAACGGGATCCCGACGAGCGCGGTTTTCTCCGGCGGGAAATGCTTGGCCGCTCCCGGAAACGCAATGCCGATCCGGGCTGCAAACCGCGCGGAGATGCGGTTCACCTTTCCGGGTATCGCATCGGATTCGTGGATGATGATCGGAATCCGGAAGATCGCCGCCGCGATGACCGCGGGGAGCGCGCCATGACCGCCTTTGGAGAACACCACGTCGGGCACGAGGAGGAATATGCTCCACAGCGCCTGCAAGACCCCCAGCGGGAGGCGGAAGAAATCAAAGAAATTCTCCATAGACCCGTACCGCCGCCACTTCCCCGAAAGCACCTGAATGGTCACGACCTCCTCTTCTTTCAACAAATCCGTCCCAAAATCGCTGGGGCCCATGTAATAGAGCTCCAGATCCAAAATCCGTTCCTCCTCGGCAATCCGTTTGAGCTCGCGGATCGTCGCGATGATAGGAAAAAGATGCCCTCCCGTACCGCCTCCCGCAAAAAGAATTCTCATGGATTAGGTGTGCTTGGATATATTCATCAAGATTCCCGCGCTCGCCAAGGTCACGAGGAGCGACGAACTTCCGTAACTCACAAAAGGCAGCGGAACGCCGGTGAGGGGCATGAGTCCCGAGATCGACGCCATGTTGACGAACGCTTGAGTCATAATACCAATTGAAATGCCGGCGGCCAAGAGCTTGCCGAAGGGGTCCGGCGCCTTTTTTGCGATCGAAAGTCCTTTCAGGAAAAAGAAGAGAAAGAGGACCAAGAGTGCCGATGCCCCGAAAAACCCCATTTCCTCGGAAAAAATCGCAAAGATCGAGTCGCCCATCGGCTCGGGGAGATGCTGATATTTTTGGATGCTCTTGCCGAATCCCAGCCCCCAGAAGCCGCCCGAGCCGATTGCAATCGACGCTTGCGTGATCTGATACCCCGCTCCCTGCGGATCAAGCCCCGGGTTCAGAAATACCATGAGCCGCGAGAGCCGGTACGGCTGCAGGTGCAGAAGCAGATAGAAGGCCGCGATACCCAAAAGTACCAACGTAATCACCTGCGACGCTTTGCCGCCCCCCAGAAAATAGAGGAGCCCGGCGCTAACCACGATGACAAAGAGCGTCCCGACGTCCGGCTGCATGATCAGAAAGACCCCGACGACCGAAAGCATCAGCACAAACGGAATCATGCCGTAGGAGACGCTCGCGACCTCGCGCCGCCGCGCGTCGAGCCAGCTTGCAAGGTAGATGATAAAGGCGAGCTTCAGAAGCTCCGCGGGCTGGAACGTAAACGAACCCAGCGAGAGCCATCGCGTCGCGCCTTTGGCCGAAAACCCGATCTGCGGCACAAAGAGAAGCGCCAGCAAAACAAAAGAAACCAGCAGGAGAGGGAGCGCGATCTTCCGCCAAATCCGGTAGTGCACGCGGGATGTGACATACATCACGATAACTCCGAACCCCCCGCCGACAGCGACCTGCCGGAGCGCGAAGCCCGCAATCGAGCCGGTTTTTTTGTAGGAGAGCGCCATTGACGCGGACGTCAAAATCAAGAGGCCCCCGATGAGAAGGGCAAACGTCGTGTAGAGAAACGAACGATCGATCGTACGGGTCATGATTTATGCTTTTTGTTTCAATTTACGGACCGCGTCTGCAAATTGATCTCCCCGGTCAAACTCATTCAAAAACAAACCGAAGCTCGCCGCCCCCGGCGAGAGGACAATGTAATCACCTTGCTTTGCCGACTGCCAAGCTATCCTTACTGCTTCCTGCATTGATCTTGCATTATGTAGAGTACTAAGTACTCTACGGAATTTAACCAGAATTTTAGCCAATTTTTCAGTAGCGGTGCCGGGCAGCAGCACCAGCGCATCAACCGACTTCAAAATCATGGCGGCCATCTTGGTAAAATCGAGCTTCTTGTCCTGCCCTCCGGCAATCAGGATCAACCGCCCTCTCCCTGCCCGCTTGCGGAAGCGCATGATCGCCGCAATCGCCGCATCGGGAATCGTCGCGGTCGTGTCATTGATAAAACGTACGCCGCCCAGGACCCGGACCTGCTCCTGCCGCCCCTCCAGCCCGCGAAAGGCCGCGAGTACTCTTTTCATCGCCGCGGGCGCCGCTCGGAAATGCCACCCCACTGCCACGGCAAGTGCCGCCGCCGGCCGGTAGTGGCTGCCGAGGTTTTTGTCCACTATCTTGGCGAGCGTCTCGGGAAGTACCGCAATATGCATTTTCGAGGGCGCCTGCGCGGCGAGGCGCCGGACGACATAATCCTTGTTGTGGATGAAAAGGTGATCATCGGGCCGCTGGTATCGGAAAATCGCGCGCTTGGCATCAATGTATTCCTGCATGTTCCGGTGCCAGTTGAGATGGTCTTCCAGCAAGCTGGTAAAGACGGCGATGTGCGGACTCTTTCTTTCATACCCGAGGTCCTGCAGCTGGAAACTGGAAAGCTCGAGCACTACAAGATCGTTCTTTTTAATTCGGGGCAGGATCGAGAGCACGGATCGCCGGATATTGCCGCCGTAATGCACTCGGCGGAATTTGGTTTTCAAAAATTTCCAGATAAGGTACGTCGTCGTGGATTTGCCGCGCGTGCCGGTGACACCGATAATCCGGGCCGGGCACAGCCGGAAAAAAATACCGACGTCGCTTGCTATCGGAATCCCGCTTTTTTCCGCCTGCCGGAGAAACGGGTTATCCCGCCGTATGCCCGCATTTTTGAGAATAAAATCGGCAGTGCGGAAATCCTGCTCGCGATGGCGGCCGAGCACATAGCGGATGCCGCGGTACCTGGCAAGCAGCCGGAGCGAAAGCGCCAGCTCCTTCTTGGTCCGCAAGTCAGTCACCGTCACATCCGCACCCTCCTTCACCAAAAATTCCGCCGCCCCCGCTCCCCCGCCGTGTAGTCCCAGCCCCATCACCAGCACCTGTTTATCCTTGAAATCCAAATCGGCATTCATGTTGTCTTGCGCAGGACCGCTCCTGCTCTTGCACCCGTCAACCGCCCCTGCGCGACAGTGAGTTGACCGTTCACAATGACATCCTCAATGCCTGCGGCGTACCGATACGGATTCTGATACGTCGCGCGGTCCCGGATGAGGCGGGGGTCGAAAATGACGATGTCCGCGAAATTGCCTTTTTTGATGATCCCGCGTCCGGCAAGGCCGAGTACCGTCGCTGGCCCGCCGGTGATCTTCACGATCGCCTCTTCCGGCTTGAACATTTTCGTATCGTTTACAAACTTGTGCCAGAAATGTGGAAACGCGCCAAATGAGCGCGGGTGCACGAGATTTCCCTTTGCGACCGCCTCCTGCGAGACACCGTAGCCGTCCGATGCGATCAAGGAATTTGGGTCTTTCACCGCAAGCGCGGTGTTCTTGGCCGAGAGCGTGCGGCCTATGATCGTGACCCGGCCTTCATTGCCCCGGATGATTTCCAGCATCGCCTCCGCGGGCTCCAGCCCCATGCCCTCGGCAATCTTTGCCACGGTCTTACCCGCCAGCGAGGGGTGCTTGGCCGCGATCACGAGCATCCGATCGTAGTGGAGCGTCCCTGCGGCGAGCGCTTCGACGATTCGCCGATGCTCTACCTGACTTGCGAGACGCGCGAAAAGATCTTCCAGCCCCCCGCGGCGCGCCCATGCGGGAACCAGGAGATACAGGGGTGAGCCGGTAGTGCGATAGGGCGAGACGTCAAACCAGATATTGACCCCGGTTGACCGCGCATACGCAATAAGCTCGAGCGCTTTCTCAGCATGATGCCATGACTTGCGGCCGATCACTTTAAAATGACTGATGATGACCGTCGCCCCGGTTTCGCGGCCGATCCGTATCGCTTCGTTTATGGCGCCCAGCACCTCGGCACTCTCCGAGCGGAGATGAATCTTCAATACCCCCTTCGCGCGTACAAGGGGTTTTGCAATCTCGATAAGCTCCTCGGTCGTCGAAACCCGCTCGTGCCCGTACGCCAGCCCGAGCGACAGCCCGTAGGCGCCCTCCTCCACCGCGCGCCCGAGCAGCAAAGCGATCTTGGCGCGATCCTCGAGCGAAAGGGCGCCGACGCTATGTGCCGCGACCCCGCGCCGCAGAGTGCCGAACCCCACAAACATTCCGAAATTGACGCCCGGCCGCAGCTTCTGCGCCTCCTGCAGAAATTCGTCCACGCTCGTCCAGTTGATCCCGACTTCGGAGAGATCGGCCCACTTTGATACGCCGCGAATTGCCTCGCGCGAGACGAGCGGCGCCAGCGACGCGCCGCAATTGCCGCCGATCACCGTCGTCACTCCCTGCATGAGCATACTCTCCTGCTGGGGATATTTGAAGAGGGTAAGGTGCGTATCGGCATGATTGGTGAGGTCGATAAATCCGGGGGTTACCAATTTGCCGGATGCCTGAATCTCGGTCTCGGCCCGCACGCTGTCCAGCGCCCCTACCTCGGCGATTTTTCCGTCCTTTACGGCAATATCCGCCACGGCCGCCGGATTCCCCGCGCCGTCCAGCACCGACCCGCCTTTAATTACAATATCGTAGGCCATTACCCATAGTGTACCGCGCGCGCGCGCCGCGTGCAAAATAAAAAGGAACCCTCGACCGAATGGTCAAAGGGTTCGAGAAAATTACTCCGGTGAGAACTCGAGCCCTGCAGCCCGCTATGTCTGCGGATATATGACCAGGAGCGGAGCGCCCTTCATGCCCGGCATGAATTTTGACTCAAACCCCGGCATGAATTTGGATTCGATCACCACTCTTCCCTCGCCCGGGACCACCTCGCCGATTACATCGGCGGTATGGTGCGCCCGAATAAACTCAAGGCATCTGGGCGCGACGGCCGAAGAGACGCCGATCATGAATCCGATGCCGCAGTTGAACATGCTGTACATCTCCGCATCCTGTATCCCGGCTCTGCGCAATTCCCAGAATATGGGGTGCGGCTCAAGCGCATGGCCGCTCCGGATTACCGCATCATTGCTTCCGAGAAAAGGAAGCAGCTTCGTAAATCCGCCTCCGGTAATGTGCGCCATGCCATGAATCTGTACGATCTCGTCGAGGGCGAGAATCGCATCCGAGTAGATCGCAGTCGGGACGGTAAACTCCGGCCGGAATTCATCACCAAAGACCTCACGCACCTTGGTGAAGCCGTTGGAATGTATGCCGGTGCTTCCGAGGCCGATGAGCACGTCGCCCGGCAGAAAGCGATTCGACCGAGGACGCTTGACGAACCCGCGCATCGTGATGCCGATCTCCAGTCCCTTCACCGTGTCCTTGATAGCCGTCTCCCCTCCGGGAATCGCAATGTTTCTTTTACGGCATTCCTCGGCAAGACACGCGGTAATTTCTATGACTGCTCCGTGATCGTCGTACGGAAGCTCCAGATGCGGCACCGCTTCATACGGAGTTGAGCGCATGAGCGCCATATCGTTGAGATTCATCGCCAGCGCATCGATGACCGCTTCGCGAAATGTCCGTTTTTCCCAGTGATACACCCCTTTCGTGCCGATGCCGTCTGCGTGCGGATACCGATCCGCATACGCAAACCTTTCCCGTACAATCCCG
>CAYIEG010000016.1:7939-9118 GCA_964362375.1 uncultured Candidatus Saccharibacteria bacterium | reverse complement strand
CTTTTCGCTGTCCCCTATCAACTCCACCGCCATGAGTTCGAGCGGGAGCTGGGGGATGGGGGTGCGCTTGAAGCGCTGGCTGTGATTGAAAATTATATCTACTCCGCGGGCTAGATCTTCGCGGCTAAAGGCGCCGAGATTCGCGATGATGCACTCGTATTCATCGGGCAGAAGCTCCATTTCAATATATTGCTTGAGCGACGGGTCGATCTTGAGAAACAAGGCGCTGCGGAAATACTGCATGAGGAGCTTGGAAAAGTGCGCGAGGTCATATCCCGAATCCGTGACGCGCTGGATGAGGCCAAAAGCCGACGGCAGATCGCGCTTGGCGATCATACCGAACATTTCTTTGACTGCTTCGCGCTTGGGAAGCCCCAGGATTTCTTCCACTTCGGCGCGCGTGATTTTCTTGTCCTCCACCGCCATGATTTGCCCCAAGATGCTCTCTGCATCGCGCACACCGCCCTCTGCGGCAAAGGATATGAGTCGCGCACCGTCATCGGCGAGCGTCACTCCCTCTTTTTTTGCGACGTGCATCAGGCGTCCGGCAATCTCGGCGGCACTAGGACGCCGAAAAGTGTAGTGCTGGGTGCGCGAGACGATCGTGGCCGGTACTTTTTCCAACTCGGTAGTGGCAAGGACAAATACCGCGTGCGGCGGCGGCTCCTCGAGGGTTTTCAAAAGCGCGTTGAACGCTTCTTTGGTCAGCTGGTGCACTTCGTCAATGATGTAGGTTTTGTAACTCCCCTGCACCGGCACGAAGCGCACTCCCTCGCGGAGCTCGCGGATCTCGTCAATGCCGCGGTTGGACGCGGCGTCAATCTCAATCAGATCCACCGCGCGGCCTTCGTTGAAGTCCTTGCAAGAGGTACAGGTGTTGCAGGGTACGGCGCCGTTGCCGTTTTTGCTGCAGTTCAGGGATTTGGCAATCAGCCGCGCCATGGTCGTCTTGCCCACACCGCGCGGGCCGGAAAAAAGGTAGGCGTGCGCCACCCGCCCCATCTTGAACGCATTGCGGATCGCAGCCACCACATGCTCCTGCCCGACCAGCTCGTCGAAGTGCCGCGGGCGGTATTTCCGATACAAAACCTGCTCGCTCATGACAAAGATAGAATAACAAAATCTGTGGATAAATAAAAGGCCGGATGTATTGACGGATGATTACGAAACCTACTAAAT
>CAYIEG010000016.1:6655-7839 GCA_964362375.1 uncultured Candidatus Saccharibacteria bacterium | reverse complement strand
GGGATCATCCGGGTCCTCGGGCAGGTGCCGGACGAAGAGATAGAGATTATCCAGCGCATCCAGCGCGGACAACTCCCCCAGACAAGAGTGCGCCTTTCTACCGGCCTCCCTTTCGGACAGCCGGTGCGGGTCATCGGCGGACCCTTCGAAGGAATGACAGGAACCTTTGTCAGGAGTAACGAGGGGAGAGGCGTATTCACCGTCGCGCTCCCCGTGCTCCAAAGAAACGTGGAGACGGAAATCTCTGCGGCCTTCATCGAGCGTCTGTAATTTGTTATCGCGTCTCACTCCCCGCCCTCGCGCAATCCATTTGCCGGGGGCATTTTTTATACGCTCAAAACAAAATCCGTTCCTCGGCGCAGGAACGGATTTTATAAAAATATCAGAGCGATTATTGCCCGGGCGGCGGTGGAGGCGATTGAGATGGCCGAGATCCTCCCGACGGGGCTGATTGCTGCGAGGACGGAGGCGGTGGTGACTGCTGCGGCTGGAAAGAGGCACCGCCTGAAGAAGATCCGCCGAATGAGGACCCGCCGAAAGTCGAGCCGCCGAATCCTTGCGGCGACTGTCCTGATTTGTTACCTGACTGCGGAAAGAGGGTCGGCAGTTTGGTCCCCTGCGGCTGTGTTTTCTTTTGCAGTCCGGGCGGACAGGGCGCCATCAGCTGCGACTTCTGCTGCTGGCCAAAAGAAGAGGGGAGCTGCATTCGGCCGCCGCCTATGCCGCCCGAAAAACCGCCGCCCGACGACTGACCGAATCCGCCGCCGAAAGAACCACCGCCGGGCTCCGGCCCCCGGCACGGCGGCAGAGGCGGCGGCCCGCACTGCCCGCTCTGCTGGCCGTTTTGCCCGAACAGCGACCCGATCTGGGCATACTCGACCGAAAATGCCTGCGGGTACGCCTCGGTCGCCGTCACAAGCACGGCCGCAAAGAGCCCCGCGAGGGTAAGATATAATGTACGTTCAAGAAGTGTTTCCATATACTCGTATCTTACTACGCAACCGCCCGGACGGAAAAGTATTTTTCCACAGTGATGTATCAGGCAACCTCCGCCTGATAGCATTGCTCGCAATACACGATCTCCGGCCGCTCCGGGGCGAAGGTCGTCTCGAATTCGCCTGGACAGCGGGCGCTTCCATGAAAATGATCGGCTTGATTTTTGTACGCCCCGTTATCGGACGCGG
>CAYIEG010000016.1:0-6555 GCA_964362375.1 uncultured Candidatus Saccharibacteria bacterium | reverse complement strand
GCGCTTCCATGAAAATGATCGGCTTGATTTTTGTACGCCCCGTTATCGGACGCGGCCCCGCCGCAGGCACACTGGCGATGAAAAAAGCGCGGGGAATTCCGGTATTTCGCCCGCTCCAGATACCGGCAGTCCGGGCACCTGCGCGGAAGAGGGAGGGACGCCGTGCGCAGGAATTCAAGCTCCATCTGGATCAGGCGGTATGCGCGCCCGCACGCGGCGCATCGAATGATCTCATCGAGAAGCGTATCCTCTGCCTCCCGGATATGGTCCGGCAGATTCGCCGCGTCCATCGTCGTCCGGTATTCTCTCGCCTCCTCCGTACGCCAGCGGTATCCTTTTGCTTGGGCCGCTTCTTTGGTCAGGGGAAAGAAATCATGCGCCATCGTGTCGTTGTACGCAAACGGCGAAAATTCCGGGGGGAAAAATTCGCCGTAGCGGTATACCCGACCCATCTTGTCCGTTGATACTCTTCCTTGGTGTGCGGCGCGTTAAAAATATAATAAGACTTATCCCGCAGATTGACGCATCCGAAACAATGAGAACAGCCGGTCAGATTTCGCGAAAACCATATTTCGGTGGACTCCGCGCAATTCACCGAAAAGAACACCTTGTATGCCTCATCGAGCAGGAAACTCCCGTACGAGCGTTCGGTGTGCCGCGCCTCGGAAAGATCAAAACTTTCCTTGATATATTCGCCGCGCAGGAGGTAGGCCGAATTTTCCGCATCGTTTAATTCAAACGAGAGGTAGCAATTTTTGAGGTCAAGCGCGTTGTCGCAATAGTCCGACCGGACCGAATTGACAATATTTCTTGCCGGCACCGGCACGACCGTGAGAAGGTCACGGAACTGGGCGAAGAATGGCCGCGAAAAATCATATTCCCGGCCATATGCCAGCGGGTCCCACCGATCGGACCACCAAAAATCGCGGTCGTATACCGTGAGCGGCGCATCCTGCGGGATGGTCGAAAACATTTCTTTCTCCGCGAGGGCATCTTTTCTGCGGAAAGGCCGTCGCCAATTGTAAAAGACCATCCGCCTTACCATGCGGCACTCCGGGCACCACGTCGGCGGTAGCGCGCGGATCGCTTCATAAAACAAAAAGTCTTCGCGTTCTATCGAGAACTTTTGGCCGCAATTCGCGCATACGCGTGTCTCGGCAGTCATGAAGAAAGAGCGCCATCCCGGAGGGTACCGGGCCGGAACACCACGAATTTATACCCCGCGAAATTCCAAAAGAGCGTCACGATCGTTGCGGCGGCTTTCGCGACATTGAGCCAGGTCTCCCTGCCCACCCCGCCGAGCGGCGGGACATACGTCGTGAGCACGATGATAATGCCGCTGTTGATGAGCACCCCGCCAACGGTAACCGCAAAAAATTTGGGGAAGTCGGCAAAGAGCGGCCGGTCTCCGCGGTCTTTGAATACCCAAAACTTGTTCCAGAAGTAGCTGTTGACAACCGCGATCCCGAAGCCCGGGAGGTTCACTCCGCCAAGGATGATGCCGCCTGCGACTCCCGACGCCCAGCTCAAGAGATTGAGCACCCCAAAGTCAATCGCGGTATTCAGAAGCCCGACCATTCCGAATCTGCCGAATTGGCCCAGCACCGCGCGGCGGCTCGCGGCGAGTACCAGAATCCGCATCCCCGCTCCTCCAGCCGCGGCACCCACCCACGGGGCGGCGAGGAGCAGTACCGGATCACGCATGCCGATATTAAAAAGCACGGGTATCGCGAAGATTCCGGTGAAAAAACCTATGAGCGCGGCGATGGCATAATCAATTTTAGACATGTGCAGAGGTAGCAACGGGGGCAATCTGCTGCGGGAGCGGCTTTTGATGCCGCGTGATGATCTCCTGCTCAATCTCCTCGCGCGGCCGGGCGTACTTCACCCGCGATATCTCCTTAATAATTTCTGCGGCTTCCTTATCGCCCTTTTGCGGCGCATAGGTCTTCATGCTGAAGGGCTGGGCGGTCGCCCCGTTGATCAGGAGCTTCACGTAGCAATTACGGTTATCCACGTTGAGCAAATCCTGCTCGGTGAACGTCGGCTTATACTGCTTGGCCATAAATTCCGCGTCCTCGGAGCCGATACGGAAGCTCGCCATTGACCCCACATTACCAAAGACGGCCCTTTTGATCTCGTCTTTCAATTGGCCGATGAATTGATGCGCGATCACGAGGTCGAGCTTGTATTTGCGCGCTTCCGAGAGAATGGTCGCGATCGAATTGGTCGTCACGTTCTGGAATTCATCTATATATAGATAGAAGTCGCGGCGCTTCTCCTCGGCCATGTCCGCGCGCGAGAGGGCGGCCATCAGTATTTTGCCGACAATGATAAGACCGATCAGCGACGAATTCAAATCTCCGAGGCGCCCTTTGGAGAGATTTACCAGTAATATCTTTTGGTTGTCCATCACCTCGCGGAAATTAAAGGCCGATTTTTCCTGCGCAATGATCGGGCGCATGATGTCGTTGGCGATGAAATTGTCGAATTTGGACGCGATGTAAGGCACCATGTCTTTCAGCGACGCCTCGCCTCCGGCCTTCTCCGCGATCTGGGTCCAGAAATTGTTGACCACGATATTTTTCGAGCGCGAGAGTTTCAAATCGCGAAATGCTTTGTCCGTCAGCACCCGCTCGATTTCGAGCAGGGTATTGCCCGACGCCGGGTCCTCCATCACGAGCAGAGTGGAGTTGCGGAAATACTGCTCGAAGATCGGGCCGCCCGCCACCTGCATGTTGTAGAGCTTGTCGAAGATGCCGAGGAGCTCATTGACAATGAAAGTTTTCTGCTCAGGAAACATCGGGTCGTATTCGAGCATGTTGAGACCCAGGGGCCACGCGACATCGCCGGGGTTAAAGTAAATCACATCCTGCGCGCGGTGCCGCGGCACCAGGCCGAGCATCCGCTCGACCGTGTCGCCGTGCGGATCGATAAAGCACACTCCCCTGCCTTCCTGAATATCCTGCACCGCCAGGTTTTCCAAGAGCGTGGTCTTCCCGGTGCCGGTTTGTCCGATCATATAAAGGTGCCTGCGCCGATCCTCCTCGGTCATGCGGATCTCGCGCGTCTCGCCGCGGAACATGTTGTAGCCGAGGATCAAGCCGTCGGCCGGCAGATCGGCCGGAGGTGCGGCTTCGCGCGCTTTCAAAATCTTCACTTTGGGCGCCTGCATCGGCACGCTCGGGAAGTGGAAAAGCGATGTCAGCTCCTCGTTTCCTAAGATCATGGTTTTCCTCTCGTCGAATGTCCGGAAAGAAAAATCAAACAGCAGGTCTTTCAGCTCCCTGCCGCGCGCCGCCTCCGCATAAAATCCGTTGGTATTGGGGTCGGTGAATTGGGCGAATCCGAGCTGGAGGCCCTGCAGGATCGCCTCGGCTTTCTCCCGCGTCGCGGCCGATGCGACGAGACGGATATTGGTTTCAAAAAGGGACTTGGACGCCTTGCCCTCGATCATCTTGACCACGTCTTCTTCGAGCGGCGTGAGCCGCTTGTAGGGCATGCCGGTCTGAGGCGATACGCCCGTCTGCTGGCCCGGAGCCGTGCGGCTCGGCGAGACGACTTCAGCGATTGTCTCAACCGCTTTCACCAATCCCTCGGTCGGCCGCTTGCCTTCAAAAAGAAGCTTGGCATGCTCTTTCAATTTTCGCTGCCACTTGAGCCGCGCGGGGCGCGCGACAATCTGCAAGGCCGCGCCCTCGCCCTCGATCGCGAGCTTGGTAAAGACATTGACCAGCTCTTTCATCGGGTCGCCCTCGAGCTTCTGATAGGTACGGATCGGATAGAAGCGGTTGGTGCGAAGCTTGAGCGCCGCTCCTGCGGCTTCCCCCGTCGGGTTAAATATATTGTAGTCGGCAGAGCGCTCCACGCTCGCGTCCGGGAAAATGCCTTGTATTGCTTTTTCGACGGCCGTCACGAGGCGCCGCGGCACGGCAAGGTAAAATATCAATTCCTCGCCGATATGCGGCACCGTGAGTTCCAGCGCGAATACCGGCTTGCCGTAGAAAAAACTGCCGAAGAACGAATCGCGGACCTCGTGAAGATTCGCATAGAGCTGCTCCATCGGCGCAATCCGCTCGCGGATCTGCTGGAGCGACAGTTCGGCGCTTGTCTGCCCCTGCGGCACCGGGGCTGGCGGCAGGCGCACCGCGAGGAGCACGAGATTCAAAGAGCGGCTGATCAAGCCGCGGCGCCGGAGCAGAAGACGCAGGAAAAAAATGCCGCCGACTACGGCAACGCACAATGTTGCAACCGCGTAGAGATAGACGAGCGTATACGCATCCATTCTAAAAGTTTTATGACGGGTTTATCTCTCGTATATTGAAGTGAGACTTCAATATCGGATTGCCCTATTGAAGTCTCACTTCAATAAATACGCTACTCAGGGTCTATTTTCCGGAGCGCCACGAGCTTGTCGTAGTATTCATCCACCAGCCGGTCATGCAGCGCATCGAGCAGATACGGACTCTCGCCGTAGGCCGCGTCCACCGCGTCCGCGATGTTGCGCGTCAATGCCCGCTCGATCAGTGCGCGGAGTTTTTCTTCGCGCGCGGGCGCATCCGCGCCCTTTTGCGGCGGCGGGGGTGTCGGAGGAATATGCGAAACCGGCGCCGGAGCAAGAGGCGCGGGGGGCACCACCGTACTGATGTGCTCCCGCATCACCTCACGAAACACTTCCTTTTCCGGTGCGACGGGGCTGCCTTGCTCGGCCAACGCCCGCTTCTTCTCCTCGAGCTTTTGCTCCAGCTCCCGAATCTCTTCTTCCGGCGAAATGCGCCGCTCCCCTTGAAATTGTCCGGATGAATCCATAGCCATGTTTCTATTGTAATAAAAACACAGGAAGAGTCCATTCACACCTTTGAAAATGAAAAGGGCACGTAGGAGGCGTTCCTACGTGCCTGTTCTTGTTCCGCCTTGCGGCGTTGTCCCGGAATTGCAGCCACCGCCTCCGGGCGGGAATGAGCTATTCCTGCGGTTGCGGGACCGACTCGGGCCGCGGGAGGTAATCGCTCAGCTTCTCCGAGACGGAAAACTGATTCTCCCCGGCGACTGCCACCGCGAGCTTAAATTCTTCGAGAACTTTAGCGAGTTCAGTATCCAGCCTGTCGGCGGCTACCACATCCTCCTTTGCTTCTTCGAAAGGAACCGTGGCCGCATCTTTGTACTTATTGGCCAGTTGATCGAGACTGGCCTCAAGCGCTTGCACCCCTTGGGCCAGTTCGCGGAGCTTAGCAACAATCGCTCCATGCTGTATCATGCCGAACCGCGCAGCCGTGGCGCGCGGGGTAAAATCAAAAATATTTTGGAATCTTTCTGCCGGTGCATTCATCTTCAATCCTCCTGTATGAATCATACCGCGACACCCTCGCGGCGGGGGGATTACTCCAAGTAAAAATCCCACCCTTTTATGTACTGACACACCGGAGTATAGGATGCGGTCTCGATGAGCATAGACCGCTCTTTGGGGGTGAAAGATTTTTCCGTCTCGGAAAACTTCCATCGTTCAACGTTACGAACAACGGAATGGAAACAGCTAATGATAAATCCTTCCTCCCCAAAGCTCCGCAACCACGACGTGCCAAGGATTAGGTCCTTACGCGGCGAACTTTGCGCGAGCAGACTACGCATCGCATTAATGCTACTATGAAATTCCCGATGCGCGATCTGGCGTAATCTGTCGTACGTAGTTCCTATGTCCTCGGGCTGAACATTTATGGTTTCCAAAACCACCATAAGGTTTTCAATCATTTGGGTCCCGTCTCTGAGGGCAAAACTTCTTTTCCCCAGATCACAGAAACGAGCGTCCTTCCTGACATCCATGGGTAGATATAGGAACTGAAGCGTCGTCTTCCCCAGCTCCGTGCCGGTCTCACGATAGAAATCCTTCGCCGCGGTTGGGCTTTGCCCGGTTTCTGTCCATCTGATGCGGTCTTCGGGATGAGTGTCGGCTCCTTCGATCAGAAGAATGACACGGCCCATCTCCTCGAACCGACTTGTAAGCGAACAGATCTTGTTGCGGATTAAACTGTGATTGTCTGATTCGTTAAACAGCGCCTGTAGTTTTTTCCAATCTTGAGGTGTTTCCCCTCGCTTTGGATCAAACAGCTTCCGCGCGTTAGCGATATTTTTCTGGCGCAGGAACTCAGACCGCTCCAAGTAATTCATATCCCAATAGCTTTTCTCACCGGTGAACCCTACTTCCACTATCGACACCAACACCACCAATACCACCAGAAGATTTCTCAACATGGGCTTGTCTCCTTACAAAGTGGACACTACCGCGACACCCTCGCGGCCGGGTTAAAATCCAGACAAATTGACAACGAACTAACATAACTTAAGTATAGCACGCAAAGAACTGATTGTCAAGTTACGTATACACTATCCTCTATTATATACTGGATACAATGAAAAAGTGGCATCTTCTCGTGCTGTTGACGATTCTTGCGCTGGGTGCATTTTTTCGTTTTTACGATATTACCGAGATTCCGCTCGGCTTGTATCCGGATGAAGCGATGAACGGCAACAATGCGCTTGAGGCGCTTGCGACCGGCA
>CAYIEG010000015.1:0-9410 GCA_964362375.1 uncultured Candidatus Saccharibacteria bacterium | reverse complement strand
TTCATTGACGAGGCGCGACAAAAACGATTCCTCAAGCCGGAGTGCGGAAAGGAGCGGTGGCGTCCGCTCCGCAACCGCCTGAAAATCATGGTCCGCAGCGATCGTCTTGAGAAAAACCGACATCGAAACCCCCCCGATCTCGGGCGGCTCCTGAAACGATAAAAAAAGGCCGGCGGACGCCCGGGCTTCGGGCGTCATCGCCGTGAGATCCTGCCCGCCGAGCACCGCTCTTCCCCGCGTGAGACGGTATTCCGGATGTCCGGCAAGCGCATAGGCGAGCGATGACTTGCCTGAGCCGTTGGGGCCCATCAAGAAATGAACTTCTCCCGATGAAACGGCAAGCGATACATCGGAAAGAATTTCTTTTTCCCCGATGGAGACCGATATATTTTCAATATCGAGTAGGAGCTGCATTGTATCCGCATACTATGCCCTCGCATTTACGCCGTCAATCGGCGCGGAACCTGATTTTACGTTATCCACAGGGAGCATGCCGCCCCGCCCGATTCGTGGTATACTGAAAAGAAATAAAAGGTCGAAGGATCTCTTTTTGGATCAACCAATTTTATGAACCAAAAAAGTTTCTTAACCATCGGCGGGGTGGCGCTCATCGTCGTGGGGCTGGCCGGCATGGTGGGAATCCTGGGGCCAACATCGGACTCGAGCATTTTTGGCGGGACTTGGTACTTTACTAATGGCGAGAACTGGGCACACCTGATCGGCGGGGTTGCCGCGCTCGTGGTCGCCTATGCGGTGCCGTCGATGCAAACACCCGTCACGCTCCTTGTCGCTGTCGTCACTCTCGTTGCCGGCATCTGGGGGTTCTTCTTGTCAGGGGAGATGCCCAACTTCTACGGCGCAAACCTGGAGAACCCGCTCGATAATATCCTGCATCTCGTGATTGCAGTGTGGGCGTTCCTTTCCTGGAAAGGCGAAAAAAAGATGACTTCCGGCGGAATGTCAGCACCAATGTAAGAACTGCCGTATTTTCATAGATATGATAAATCCCGCCCGCGGCACATGCCGCGGGCGGGATTTATTCAAACCTGCTTCCCAGCCATCCTGGCCCGATCGCGTACAATATGTATAATCGGAGGCAGCATGGAAATGACGATGATGCCAAGCACCAGCGGGACGAGATAGCGATCGATACCCGGAATCACGCTTCCAAGCGTGTAGCCGAGAACGGTAAGCCCGACCGCCCAGAAGAAACCGCCGATCAGGTTATAAAAGAAAAACGTGGGGTAGCGCATTTTGCCGACACCCGCAAAAATCGGCGCGAATGTCCGCACCACCGGCAAGAAACGGGCCAGAATCAGGGTCTTGCCGCCATGGCGGTCGTAGAACGCCCGGGTGCGGGTAATATATTCTTTGCGGAAAAAAAGCGAATCTTCGCGCGTAAAGATACGCGGGCCCACCTTGCGGCCGAATGCATACCCGAACGAATCGCCGAGTACCGCGGCAAAAAAGCATACGGGCAGCAGGAGCATGATATTGCCGTATCCCTGCGATGCGAGGAATCCCGCGGTGAAAAGCAATGAATCGCCGGGCAGGAAAAAACCTAGAAAGAGTCCCGACTCGGCGAATACGATCCCGAAAAGCCCGAGGTAGCCGGCCGTCCGGATGAGCGCCTCAATATCGAACATACGCGCCTATCATACCACCGGGGCGTGAGTACGAAAAGCGCGGCGATATCAGGGGCTGAGTTTTTTGAGCTGTTGCAAAAGTTGAGATATGGATTGGAGGAGAGACGCCAATGCATTAATCCTTTGGACTACACTGGTCGTGGTTGCAGTGGTTGTGGATGTTGCGCTTGAGGGTGGCGCCGAAAGCGTAAATTGCGTTGAGGCAAGAATACCTGTGCTGTTTGTACAGGATGGGTCATAATAACACGCGCGAGCAGTGTATGTTCCGACTTTCCTGCCGGAAGTTGATATATCAACCTTTATCGGGCCGGGACTGCCGACGCCGCCCATTGAAGCAACATAGGCGTCTTTACCATCCGGATCCCTCCAGGCCATATAAGTAAGAGATGTCATAATTCCTCTGGAGCAGCTGAAGGTAATTTTCATCACCTCCCCAATGGAATAGAGGGCCTTATCCAGAGTTAATACGCCGGCGCATTCTTCGGCGATGTTGCTCGTGGACCAATTATCCGTGGGGATAATATAATCCGGGCTGAGCGCTGAATTTCCGGCCGCATCTTTGGACTTTACGCGGAAGTGATAATAATTGCCGGCAATCATACCGGTAATAGTCGCGGAATGGTTCGTGACCATGGAGGTGTTTAATGCGGTTGCCGAATCATAGGAAGTAACCGCGCGGTATGAAGCGTTCAGGACGTACTCGACCTGGGAATCGGATATCTCGTCGGTGTCCCAAGTGATAGTGATACTGGTAGAAGAGCGGGGAATGGCATAAACATTTGAAATCGTAGGCGCGCCAGTATCGGTGACTGCGGCGGGGGTGGTAAACGTCTGATCCGCGCTGGTCGCCGGATTCCCGGCCGCATCTTTGGACTTCACCCTATAGGTATAGGCCGCAGCGGAGGAGAGACCGGAGAGAGTGACCGAATGGCTGGTCACGCGCGCGGGGTCGGGCGAAGTGCCCACAGGGAAGGTTGTACTGGGTCCCTCATACTCCACCTGCGAGTCCGACGCTTCATTAGTGGTCCAAGTTACTGTTACGGTTCCAGGAGTGGAAGAGGCCGCTGCTTGAACGCCGGAGATGACGGGAGGAGTGGTGTCGGACGCCGTTGCGGAAGACACAGTGGTGGTAAATGTATAATTTGCGCTTGTTGCCAAATGCCCGGATGCATTTTTGGACCTGACACGATAGGTATAGACAGTGCTTTCTTCGAGCGCTCCGATCGGGACGTTGTGATCAGTTACCAATCGACCAGCGCTGTCATAGGAAGCCGTCCCCCTTCCGGTTGCAGCCGGTGAGCTATATTCATACTCAACCTCCGAGTCGGCGAGTTCATTGGTAGTCCATGAAATCACGACAGACGCCGCAGTTATACTGGATGCTCGGACATTGGAGATTACCGGAGCGTTAATAGTTGATGTTGATGACGTTGACGGGGAAGACACGGTACTGGCCGGCGCGCTTGCGGATGAGGAGACAGACGATACCACTGCCGCAGGAAATTGCGATATATCCACTACGGTAAGTCGATCTGCGTAACGACCTGCCACATAAGCATAATTGCCGGACACCGCGACAAGATCTCCGCTGGTTCCGTTTGAGGTATCAAAGTACGCCTTATCCGCTATGGAGGCGACGAGGGCGGGAGAAGCGGGACTTGAGATATTGAGTACCGCAAATCCATTTTCTCCCCACCGCGGCCATCCAAAGTAGGCGCTCGCCGCGGTATACCCGTATTGTCCCGAGACAATAATGGAAAGAGGAGATGTAAACTGGGCGCTCGGATCCGGATATACTTTGTATCCGTCCCATGAGGCACTCCACCCCGCTACTCGAGGAGACAAGGGATTGCTGATATCAACGACGGTAAGCCTTTTACTGCCGACCATATACGCGTATTGTCCAGCAACAGAAACTCCTCCATTGGACATACCGATCGTAGTGTTGGTGCCGACATATTCCGTACCTACGCGCAAATCAGTTGTCCCTGCTATATAAGGAGCAACCGGGTTGGAAATATTAATCACGGTCAAATAATCCCGGTAATAGAGCCCGGCATACGCGTAGTTTCCCGACACTGAAACGGATTTTACGCCAGCCAATCTTGTCGGATCAAGCAGTGACGAAACAACCACCGGATTCGCCGGATTTGAAATATCCACAACAGTAAAACGATTGCTCCATAGCCCCACATACGCATAGTTTCCGGCAACCGCGACCGACCAGGGCCCATCGAGTTTCGTCGCGTCATAGACCGACCCCGTAATTCTCGGAGATCTGGGATCGGATATGTCGACAATGGTGAGTCGGTCTCCGGTGTGCGACGCCACATAGGCATAGACGCCCGCTACCGCGACTGCGTATGGATTTGCGAGTTTCGTTGCGTCGTAGACGGATCCCGCGATTACCGGAGCAGCTTTATTGGAGACGTCCACCGCCGTGAGACGATTCGCCTCGTACGCCGCGACATACGCGTAATTTCCGCTGACAGCAACGGAGTTTGCGCCGTTGAGTTGCGATGCGTCGTACAGAGATCCGACAATGAGAAGAGTTGCCGCAGACGATGCCGGCTGGGGAGAAGACGGCGATGTTGGTGTAGGAGACGTTGATGCAGGAGTTGTAGTCGCTGTTGAAGTGGCGGTTGACGATGGCGGTGCGGCGGTTCCGGGTAAGGGTAGCGGTGGAGGTGATGTTGATGGAGCCGTTGTTGTAGCTGCGGAAGGCGGCGGTGTAACTGGAGTGCTGGTTGCCGAAGGAACAAACGGGGTCGTGGTGGTGGCTGGAAGTATCTGCTGGCCAGGGCATGCTCCGACTGAGTCGCCGTGAGCAAGGTGAATCGCCAGGGCTGGTCTTACAATTTCAAGCGCATGCCGCGCCGCAGGATTTCCCGGGGGTGTGTGGCAGACAACGACTTTATATACACGGCTGTCCCTGTCACTATCATCCCCGTCATCACCTTCGTTGTCCCTCTTCCCTTGGCTGAAGATATCGTTTAACTTTCTTACCGTTTTGGGGCCGATGAGACCATATCCCGTGGTCTCGGCAGTACCTTCGCGCACAATGTCGTATTTTTCTTGAAATCTTTTGACTGCGGCCTCGGTGAGTGAGCCGAAGAATCCGGTAATCCGTTTTTCCGGATAGACATCCGGGAATTGTGCGAGGAATTCCTGCAGTTTCCTCACATCATCTCCTTTGGCTCCGCGCTGGAGGAATCTGGTCAGATGGAGTTCTTGTTTGATTTCGGCGATCTCTTGTTTTGTAGAGAGTACCTCCTCTTTGACGGCTGCGGTTTCTTTTTGAGTAACTGCGGCCTCTTCTTTCGTGGTAGCGAGCTGTGATTTGAGTTCTTGGACTTGATCCTGAAGGGTTTTAATCTGCTCCTGCAGCTGCTTCACCAGCGCCTGCAGATCGGCTGATGAAGGCGTCTGGGCGGATGCAAAAGAAGCGGATAGCAACGCTACCGAGACGATACTCAAAAATATGGCAGTGCGTATGGATTTCACCGCTGTTGATCCGGTTCCTGCAGCTTGGCCCGGATCAATTCGTCGAGGTTGCGAATCTTGGAAAACGAGTCGGCGCGGCTCTTCCCCTGGAACGACCTCACCTGCACAAACCGCTGGATCAGGCGCTGTAGGTCATCGGCGTATTCGTCCATCGTCTCCCGCGCATCGCGGTACTCCCCCGCATTGAACGCGTCAATCACTTCCTGCAATACCTTGTCCACTTCCGCGCGGATCTGGGCGTCCTTCACCCGCCGGAGCATGGTCTTGATATCCCGCACCCTATAGATCGTGCCTTCGATTTCTCCCGGATGGCCTCCCTCATGGAAAAACTGCATGGCCTCCTGCGCTTCTTCATAATTGCCGGCGGCAAGCTGGCTTTCCGCCTGCGCCACCTGCTGCTTCATCTCCCCGAGAAGCCCCTGCACTTTAGCAATATCCAGTCCGATCCCCTGGATTGATTTTACGGAAAGCGAACGCTCAAGCCGCCGGATGGTCGTCTTAATCTGCTTGATTTCATTGGGCATCTGCACCTTTGCCCGGATCGCGTTCATCTGATCCCAGTATTGGTTGTCGCGGAATTCCTGCACGAGTTCCCGCACCGACCCGCCGGATGCGGCACCACTACGAATGCCCGAATCGAATTGCGCGAGCTCGGCCGCCGTTGCGTTCAATTTGGCAAGATCATCCGCAAACGCGGGATTTCTCCTGGCCTGGTTGACCACCTGCTTGATCTGGCTTCGCAAGTCGCGGATCTCGCGCAGTACCTGCTGGAGCTCGCGGGGATCCACGAATTCCTGATCGCCGTGCCCCCCCTCTTCGGGAAACGGAAATCCCTGCGGCGGAAATTGCCCGGGGCCTCCCTGACCGTGCTCCGGTCCGGGCTGCTGCGATCCGAACGGTTGCCCTTGCTGCTGCGGCGGTGGTGGAAACGGGGGTGGAGGTGGTGGAGGTGGAAGTGGAGGTGGCTGAGTATGCTGTTCGGTGGTAGGCGGCGGTTCCGTAGTTGTCGTGGTCGGCGGGGGTGGAGGTGGCGGCTGGGGCGCTATCGTCTGATCGGTTGGAGCCGCTGGGGCAGTCGACGCAGTGGTTTCCGCCGGCGGTGAAGCAGGAGGCGGAACAGTAACGGTAGTGGTGGTCTCCTGAGACGTCGTATCGTGCGAAGTCGTCTCCGCACCCGCCTCGGCCAGGTACCGCACGCTCGCAAGATATACCTCGCCGCCTGTAGCCACACTCGCTCCCTCCAGCATGAGTGCCGCGGCCACGAGTGCGGCGAGCGATCCGAACGTAGTTGCAAAGTTCATATGAAAACTAGAACAAGATGCTAAATATAAAAATACAAAAAGGCCTTTCTTAGATTATACGCAAAACGCGGCTGCTGCGGCAGCCGCGTTATCCACACCCACTTAAAATCGCGTTGGCGATGCATACCCGCCATGGGGCTACGACCCAGCTTGCCCCGCACTAACACTGATGACGGCAACACCGCTAAAATCTGATGCGGCATCCCGCTGCCGCAACGGAAATCGGAAATCCTGTGGAAAAGATGTGCGTGTACAGTTGAAAACAAAGGCAGGATCAACCTAACATGCACATCCGCTATTGACTTATGGGTATCCGCGGCTATAATAAAAGAACACTTTCTCGGGACCTCCGAACTTCCACAAAATTGTAATCACCAAACTTATGTGTTCTCAGCCTTCGGGCATTGTGAACACCAATTATTGGTAAGAGGGGAAGAATCCGGATGCTTCTGAGAACGTGTATTCAAAAGCCGACGGCGCTCCGTCGGCTTTTGAATGTCCCTGTGCCGATATTGCAAGCCGCAGTTTTCCGAACCATGGGACAAACGTCCCGCCGCCGAAATTGCAATATCGGCAGCGGGACAACTGACAAAATCCAACATCGGTGTCAATTTTTCGGCACAGGGACACTATTTGTATTTAAGCGGAATAGCTTTTCCTTCGTTTTCAGCACCAGATCATGCAGGCTCCAATCGGCTTTCACCAGATAATCCTCGGTGTATTTCGTACCCTCGGAAATCACCTCCGGATTTGAGATATTGGAAAGAATAATTACCGGCACGTACTTTCCCCACTTGTATCGGTCGCGGCGGAGCCGCCGCAGCACCGCCAGCCCGTCCATATCCGGCATCAGGATGTCGAGGATGATCAGATCCGGACGCTCGCGAAAAGCGAGCGCCACCCCCTCACGCCCGGTTTTGGCCATAAGCACCTCAAGCCGTTCCGACTGCAGGGCATCGCGCAGAAGAGTGAGCAAAGGCGCCTCGTCTTCGATGATGAGTATGCGCTTGCGCCGCGGTGAGCGCGGTATCTGAAGGTTTTGAACTTTTAGAGATTTGCGCATGAAAATTCGGTGATTCGTAAATGAACCTCCGACCAGCAAGCTGGATCGGAATTATCAAGTTAAAATTCGTATCCGGATCCGGGGCGGTGCCAAACACGATAATAGTTATACAGAGAACAGAGCTTGCAATGAAACCTGCATCATCCGTATCCTCACATACCAGATTTTCGGGAACTTTTCAAGCCCCTTTCACTCGAGATGGAGAGAGGCGAAAGAATGGATTCGCCACCGCCGCGAGGAGATTGGCCGCGAGGAGTGAAGCTTCGAGCAAAAAAGGCGCCTCGAAGAGAAAACGCTGGAAGAGAAAGAGTACTGCCGCGGCGAATGCTCCGTATGCAATCCCCCACCGCCGCGATGGGGGCGCGGTCATGGGCTCGATCAGCATGATGAGCGCGAAAAAGATCAGCGGCGAAGAAGCAAGAAGATTCACGGACTGCGTAAAAATCACCAGCCCGGATCCCCCTTGCAGGAAAAACGAATCACCGATAACGAGAGCCGTATAAAAACATAAAAAAGCGGCGGCAAGATGCAGGCGCCGCAATTTTACTGCGCCCAGGATTCCTCCCAGAAACACGATCGGCAGGAGCTCCACGCTCCCGACCCACCAGCTCGCGGGGTAGCCCAAGACCAACGCCGAGACCACGGCACCGCACGCCGCGGGATTGAAGATATGCCGATGCCGTATGGCAAAGAGATATTTTGAACCGATTGCCGCCGCCGATGCCGCTATTATTACAAACCATTCCCTTTCCCATGCCAGCGGCCCCATGATGCAGGCCAGGATCAGGCCGGTAATGATCGCGGACTCCGGCTTTGTCCTGATTTTCAGGAAATACGCGGCAAGGGCATTCGCCCCCCAAGAGACCGCAACGAATAGCCCCGCCTGCAGAAGAATATCCCCTGCGCGGTACGGCAATACTCCGGCTTCACTCAATGCGGCCGCCAGAGCAAGGACCGCAATCAAAAAATAGAGCGTCACTCGATATACTGAAACCCTTCGGAACAGTGTCTTAATTGCATCCATGGCGCTCGAGACGGGAAAAAGACGGCATCAGCGCCGTCCTTTCCTTTTACGCGCAAGTTATTCCACTACGATCTCTCCCGTGTGCATCGGCTTGAGATGGTCATGGAACTTCCATCCGCCCGCGCGCTCGAATACGAAAGAGTAGCTCCCGGCCGCCTGGACTCCCGCCTTTGCATCAAGCTCCGGCAGAAGCAGGTGCGTCGGATGCATGGCCGACGCCGGCCACATCGGCATCGAGCTCTCGTTCAGAAAGGTCACTTTGGTCCCGGCTTTGATCGTGACCGTGCGCGGCGCGTATCCGGCATCCGTATAGCGGATTATGACCCCTTGAGTGGTCTCTGGCGAAGCCGTGGTCCCGCCCCCTTCCTGCGGCAATCCCCCGATCGGCAGATTCGCTTGTCCGCTCGGCTCATTTTCGGCGGCCGGCATATTCGCGACCTCCGGCAGGCCTCCCTGCATCATATATATCGCCGCGCCCGCAATGACGATAACGGCAATAATGAGAATAAGTAATTTGTTCATGGTGCTTTTATTATACTTCAGCAAAAAAACATTTCAATGCTTCCGCGAGACATGGCGGCAGCCAGTGTCCCGTGCTATAATCGGCGCATATGATGGGTTACGGCAGCTGGGGTATGATGGGCGGCGCGGGGTTCTTCGGCGTGATCACGTGGATCGTGGTCCTCGCCGATCTGGTCCTCGCCGGCATCTGGCTCTGGCAGCAGGTCTCCAAAAGATAACAGCCGCAAAGCAACGGCTCAAACTCCGCGCCGCGCGCCGGACGGCAGGTTTTGTGGAGCCATATAAAAATCACCGAGTTCCTCGGTGATTTTTATATGGCTGCCGGGCAGGGACTCGAACCCCGATTTCCG
>CAYIEG010000014.1:5871-9440 GCA_964362375.1 uncultured Candidatus Saccharibacteria bacterium | reverse complement strand
GATCGACCGGACCTTGAGTCTCCATGATGATCTTCTTCTCTTTGATCTGCGACATATTCATTTGTCAAAGTGCGCTCGTCCTTCTCTTGCTTCCGTTACGGTCCTTTCTTCCATCTGCACCCCGTATAGCAGCCGACGTTTTCCTCAACTCCAGCTCTTATACGTTTTGCAGTCCTTTGCTTTTTGTCGGTCTAAATAATCAAAACAGCCCTAAAATGGCCTTGTCCCGGAAAATTGATCGCTTCCTGCATAGTTAGTATTCCTCATTATATGTGCGGCGAGGTGCGGCCGCAACCATACTTTATCCACAGGTTTACACAATTTTCCCGCGAACTCCACCCTATTATACCCCCCGAAAATAGTCAAGCAAGCATGGGGGTGTGGATAACCGCAACCGCGGTTCCATTCCATTACAGCCGACTATGACTGCCCCCTTCCCAGATTCTTACACTTCTCTATAAGGTAAGAGCGGAACTCTCCGCCTATCTCCGGGTGCTTCAACCCAAAGTTGATAACCGCCCGCATATACCCCAGTTTATCCCCGCAATCATAATACTCTCCCTCCACCTCATAGCCGTAAAATGCCCTCCCTGCCTTCACATACTGCTCAATCGCCGGGGGGATCGCCACCTCACCCCCCGCGCTTGGCCGGATTTTTGCCAAATAGGGAAAGAAATCAGGCGTCAGCACATACTTTACCACCACCATCATATCGGAAGGCGCTTTTCCCTTCTCCGGCTTCTCGACTGACCCGGTAATCCTCCACAGGCGCGGCTCGATCTCCTCCCCTGAAATAATACCGTACTTATGGGCTTTTTCGCGCGGGACGCGATGGAGCGCCACCACCGGCGCGCCATACTTTTCATATACGCGGATGAGTTGTGCCAGTGCGGACGGATGAGCATCGATTATATCGTCGCCGGAAAGCACTGCCACCGGCTCATTATTGGTCAAAGGCCATGCCTGCAAAACCGCGTCGCCGCTTCCGAGCGGCTCTTTCTGCCGCACATAAAAAAATAGGCCGAGCGAGGAGGCCTCCTTCACAATACGCGCCAGATCATCTTTGCCCTTGGATTCGAGAAAGGATTCGAGCTCCGGCGCCCGGTCAAAATGATCCTCTATAGCCCGCTTATTTTTGCCGGTTACCAAGATGATCTCTTTCAGCCCGGCGTGTACCGCCTCCTCGACGAGATACTGCACAATCGGCTTATCAACCAACGGGAGCATTTCCTTTGGCTGGGCCTTTGTAACCGGGAGAAACCGCGTGCCGTAACCGGCAACCAGAATAACTGCTTTTTTTATATCGGACATATACCAAAACTATCGGACATTTATCCTTGTCCGTTATATTCTAAGAAACATTAGGCATATAAATCGTCCACCGCTTTTCCCCTTCTTTACGGAGCAGGTTCCTCGCGACCAACTCCTGCAAATCTCGCTGGACCGTCTTGGCGCTGATGCCGCGGAAGGCCTCATAAAAGTCGCTCACCTTTACTTTTCCAATCTCCCGCACCCGATCAAGAATGGCCCGCTGGCGATCGCTCATTTCAGTACCCGCATTGCGGCCTGCCCGCGCTCCGTCCGGCTTTACCGGCAAGGAGGGTAGGGAAGGTTCGGTGTGCAATATACGACGCCCGTTTTCCGGTTTTATTACGGGCTGGGGCATCTTTTCGGGCGCAAATTTCTTTGACCCTTCTTTACGCAGCGCCTCGGCAAACGCTTCGTATTCGCGGGACAAAACCGCAAAGTTGACCGGGGCCGGATTCCTAAGCCCGTGCGCAACGGAAAGAAAACCTATGATCGTCGAGATCTTGGAGAATAATTTCCTCTCCCCTCCCGGTGCCGCCTCTTGCACCTCTTCACTGTACGCCGCAAGAATCTCGTCGGCATACCGCCGCAGGTGCATCCGTAGCGGCTCCTGCGCCGGCAGAAGATCGGTAACCCTATAGAGTGCCGCAGTAAGCGTGACCACGTACTGATAGTGATCAACGGCGGTCTTTCGCTCTTGCATACGTTTTTTAACGTAAAGAAAACTGCCGCCGCTGTCAAACCATTACCTTAACAGCAGGTTCCTGATAGAATGCGATTATGGATCCTGTTTCGCATGGCCTTTGGGGTTCGCTCGCCTTCGGCCGCAAATCAAAGCAGGGCTTCTGGACCGCATTTGCGTTCGGCTTCGCACCCGATCTTTTTTCTTTCGGTCCGTTTTTAGTCTCCACTTATCTTGGCCTGACCTCTCGACCGGCGGTATTTGGAAACACCAGCGATGCGAGCTGGGTACCTTTGTATGTGCACGAGCTCTACAAACCGACCCACAGCTTGATCGTCTTTGCCGCCGCCTTCTCCATCGTCTGGCTCATCAGAAGGAAGCCGTTGTACGAAATGAGCGCATGGGGTCTGCACATCATCTTTGACGTCTTCGGCCACACCCGCCGCTTCTTCCCCACTCCCTTTCTTTGGCCGATCTCCGATTACACATTCGACGGCTGGCAGTGGTCCGACCCGCGAATTTATATTCCCAACGTCGCACTCCTTGCTACCCTCTCGCTTTGGTTTTTCGTAATCAAAAAGCGCCGTGAAAAAAGAATCGCCTGAAGCAAGGAAAAAACGCGCGGCGGAAATCGTCCGCCGGCTCAAGCGAACATACCCCCATGCAAAGATCACACTGCATTATTCCAATCCGTGGGAACTGCTCGTCGCGGTCGTGCTCTCCGCGCAGTGCACCGACAAAAAAGTAAACGAGGTCACGCCGGCACTTTTCAAGAAATACCGGACGCTTGATGACTACGCGCGAGCCGACCCGAAGGAATTCGAGCAAATGATCAACCCCACCGGCTTTTATCGCGCCAAAGCGAAAGCAATTCTTGCTTCGGCAAAAATCGTGAAAGAAAAATTTGGAGGCGTGGTACCCAAAACAATGCCGGAAATTCTGACGCTCCGCGGGGTCGCGCGCAAGAGCGCAAACGTCATTCTCGGAAACGCATACGGCGTGGTCGAAGGCATTGCAGTCGACACCCATGTCCGCCGCCTTTCCCAGCGACTCGATCTCTCCTCCAACGGCGATCCCGTCAAAATCGAGCGGGATCTCGCAGCACTCCTGCCGGAAAAAGATTGGTTCAAAACTACGTATCTCCTTATTGACCACGGCCGCGCGATCTGCACCGCCAAAGATCCGCGGTGCGATCTCTGTCCGCTCAACGGCATCTGCCCTTGGGCATTCCGATTCCCACGATTTCAGAAAAAATTACAATGAGGAAAGTCTCCCAAAGATACGCCTAGGCGTATCTTTGGGAGATGTGGATAACCATATTTGCATAACAATCACTGGCATGGGAAAATAAATCTCGTGGAGAGGAGGGGTGTGGAAAACCCCTGACGCCTCGGGCAGAAAAGCCCACGCCTACGCGAAAAAATTATCTCAAGGATCCACAACGGTTCTCTCCACACATACGGTTCTTTCCCAATAATTCTCTTTTTTGTCCCGATGATTCGGGATAACTCTCTTATAACCGGCCGTAGCCGAGAAAGCGGATTTCCCTGAAGTCCTCTTCCCCGGCTACGGCCAATTT
>CAYIEG010000014.1:0-5771 GCA_964362375.1 uncultured Candidatus Saccharibacteria bacterium | reverse complement strand
GAAGCCCGCGCGGGCTTCCTTTTTTATTGCGTCCTTTTCTCTCCTAGCTTTTCGCAGCCATCGCCGTCACTCGCTGGCGCCCGTTTACCTTACGCGGCAGTTTGGTAAATACCGCTTTCCCTTCCTCGGCGTCAACAAAGACCGCATCCCCTTCCCCGATCTTGCACCCGATAATTTCCTGCGCCAACGGATCGAGGATGTGGGTTTGGATCGCGCGCTTCAAGGGGCGCGCGCCGTACTGCGGATCGTATCCTTTTTCGGCAATCAGCTTTTTCACTCCATCGGAAAATGAAACCGCGATATCGCGCAGCGCCATCCGGTTCTGTACCCGTACGAGCTGCAGCTCGACGATCTTGTGAATAATCGCATGGCTCAGAGAAGAGAAAATAATGATTTCATCCAGCCGATTGAGAAACTCGGGGCGGAAGTAGCGCTCCAGCGCCTTCCTGATCTTTTCTTTCATGTCGGATTCCTTGCGGTCGCGTGTGTCCTCGTCCGCGCTCGCGAATCCGAGCCGGTTCATCTCCCGCGAATACTCGCCGCCGATGTTGGACGTCATGATGATGATCGCATTCTTGAAGTTGGCCGTGCGGCCCTTTGCATCGGTCAGGCGTCCGTTGTCCAAAATCTGCAGCAGCACATTAAACACTTCCGGGTGCGCCTTTTCTATCTCATCGAAGAGCACGACCGCGTACGGCCGATGCCGGATGATCTCGGTGAGCTGCCCTCCCTCGTCGTAGCCGATATAGCCCGGAGGCGAGCCGATGAATTTGGACACCGTGTGGCGCTCCATATATTCGGACATATCGATCCGCACGAGCGCCTTCTCGTCGTTGAAAAGAAATTCGGCGAGCGCTTTGGCAAGCTCGGTCTTCCCCACACCGGTCGGACCGAGAAAAATGAACGAGCCGATCGGACGGTTCTCCTCGCCGATGCCGGCGCGGGAGCGCCGCACCGCATTGGCGATTTTTTCAACCGCTTCGTCCTGCCCGATGACTCGCCGCTTGAGATCCTCTTCGATCTTGAGGAGGCGCGATACCTCGGTCTCCAAGATCTTGGTCACCGGGATCCCGGTCCAACGGGCAACCACGGCCGCAATATCTTCCTCGCTTACTTCGCCGCGCATCAGGTGGCGCGAATTTTGCAGCTTCTTCAGATTTTCTTCCGTATCATGCAGGCGCTTCTCGCTTTCGGGAATCTTGCCGTAGCGGAGTTCGGCAACTTTTCCGAATTCCCCGCCTCTCTCGGCAATATCCGCTTCCTGCCGGGCCTGATCAAGCTCCTGCTTGAGTGTCCGTATCGCCGCAATCACTTCTTTTTCCTCCTTCCAAGCCCCCTCCAGCTCCGCCGTGCTTGCGGAAAGATCCGCAATCTCTTTTTCGATCCGCTTGAAGCGGTCTTTCGCTTTTTTATCGGCCGCACTCCGCAGGGCCTCACGCTCGATTTCCAGCTTCATGATGGCGCGGCGCGTCTCGTCAAGCTCCTTGGGCAAACTATCCATTTCAAGCCGAAGGGAAGACGCCGCTTCATCCATCAGATCAACCGCCTTGTCCGGCAGAAATCGGTCGGTGATATAGCGGGCGGAGAGATTACCGGCGGCAACCAGCGCGGAATCGGTAATCTTGATCCCGTGGTGCGCCTCGTATTTGGGCTTAAGACCGCGGAGGATCGCAATCGTATCTTCGATCGTCGGCTCATCCACGAGCACCGGCTGGAAGCGCCGGGCGAGCGCCGGATCGCGCTCGATATAGCGCTGATATTCGCGCAACGTCGTGGCTCCGATGGCGTGCAATTCGCCCCGTGCCAACGCGGGTTTCAACATATTCGACGCGTCGATCGCGCCCTCTGCCGCTCCCGCACCCACGAGCGTATGCAGCTCGTCGATAAATACCATGTACTTCCCCTGTCCCCGCTCGATTTCGCGCAGGATCGCTTTCAGCCGATCCTCGAATTCGCCCCGGTACTTGGTGCCGGCCACAATCGCGGCAAGGTCAACGGAGATCAATTCTTTGTCCTTCAGCGTCTCGGGTACGTCACCCGTTACAATCCGTTGGGCAAGCCCCTCGACGATCGCGGTCTTCCCCACTCCCGCTTCTCCGATCAATACCGGATTATTTTTGGTCCGGCGCGACAATACCTCCATGACTCTCCGGATTTCGTTGGCGCGCCCGACCACCGGATCAAGTTTTTCCTGACGCGCCAGGCGCGTCAAGTTCTTGGCATATTTTTCAATGACGTTGTATTTTGTCTCCGGTTCCGGATCCGTAATCCGCTGCCCGCCGCGCAATTCCGCGAGGACCCGCAATACCAATTCCTTGCTCAAGCCCTGGCGGCCGAGCAATTCTTTTGCCCGCGACGGAACCTCCAACAGCGACAGAAACAAGTGCTCGGTCGAAATAAATTCATCCTTCAGCTGTGCCGCCTCGCGGTGCGCCTGCTCGATGACTTTTGCCAGATCCTGCGTAAGATAAACCTGCCCGAGGGGTGTCGCGATCATCGTTCCCCGCGGCATGGAATCGAGCGTCTCGAGCAGCCGGTCGGCGAACGCGGAAATATCGATTTCGAGCTTTTCCAAGATCGCATCAACCGTTCCCTCCTCTTGCAGGACCAGAGAAGTCCCCAAATGCATCACATCAATCTGCTGATGCGACCGTTCCAGCGCCAGATCATGGGCTTTCTTCAATACTTCCTGGGCTTTGATCGTAAATTGATTGTATGGAGGCATCATTCCCATCGACATATACGCTCTATATAGCGCAAAAAATCCCAAAAGTCAAGCTCGCGATTCTACTTCCGCTCCTCAAGCTTCACTCTTACCTCGAACTCTTTGTCGGTGCGAAAGACCTTGAGCGAGATTTCATCCCCCGCCTGATATTTTTCGAGGATCGAGGCAAGTGGGCGCTCCGGCCCGATTCGCTCGCCGTTGAGTTCCAAGATAATATCGCCCTCCTTGAGGCCCGCCTTGTCAGCCGGACTGCCCGCCGCCACCGCCGGATCTTTTTCGGCGCTCACCAGCACCACGCCGTAATCGCGCTCGAGCTTCTTTTCCGCGGCAAGATCTTTTGTCACAGTTTGATAGCGCACGCCGAGAAACGGATACACGATCCGGCTGTGCAGCTTGATACTTTCCAAATCGCGCTTCGCCTTATTGACCGGAATCGCAAACGCTATATTCTCCGCACCCTGCGCCATCGCAGTGTTGATACCGATCACTTCTCCGCGGAGGTTCAGGAGCGGCCCGCCGGAATTTCCCGGATTGATTGCCGCATCGCTCTGGATCAGCTCATGCAGAAGCTCGGACCCCGTTCCCGGCCCGCTTGCCACGACCGACCGCTGGAGGCCGGATACGATCCCCACCGATACGGTGTTGCGGAATTCGCCCAGCGCATTGCCGATCGCAATCACCGACTGCCCGATTTTTATACCCGATGAATCGCCGAGCCGCACCGCCGGCAAATCCGTTCCTTCAATTTTTAAAATCGCCAGGTCCTGGAACCGATCGCGCGCGAGCACCTTGGCCGGCTTCTTGCGCCCGTCATTCATCAACACCGTAAACTCCGCCTCTGTATCCGCAACCACGTGCTTATTGGTAATGACGAGCCCGTCCGGAGAAACGATAAATCCGGTGCCCGACGATACCTCCTGCTTCTGCGTTCCTTTCTGACGGAACTGGGGAATGCGCAGGCCCGAGTCGCCCTCGCCGAAAAACTGGCGGAAGAACGGATCGTCGGCAAACGGGTCTACGAAAAAGCGCTCGACTACCGCAACGTCTTTCGACGCCACGATGCTCACCACCGCGGGCGACGCTTCCTCGACCACCCGCACGACGAGCTCGTCCTGGCGCAGTATCCGCTCGGTCGTCTCTTTCTCGGTGACTTTTTCCGTGATCCGCTCAAGGATGCCGGGCTTATTGAACTGGATCGGCCCACCGGCCGCCTCTCCCATACCCAAAAGCGGCCCGAAAATGCCGAGTGAAAGCGTGGTCCCGATCACCGAGACGATGAAACTCAACACTACGGTAAAGAGGACGATTTGGCGTGTAGACGGCTGTTGTTCTTCGCTCATGATATTGATTCAACTTTTTCTACTCCCGGCACTCGTTCCTTCAGCAGCTCTTCCACCCCCGCTTTGAGCGTCAGCTCCGAGAGCGGGCAGTGCGTGCAGGTGCCGAGCATCCGGACATAGACCGTTCCTTCTTCAAACTTCACAAATTGGATATCGCCCAAGTGCTGGGCGATATAGGGACGGATCTCGTTTAATGCGGATTCGATTTGCGCGCTCATACAAACACCTTTCCTAAAATATAATCCGGGGGGACCGATCCGAAATCGTCGCTCGAAGAAGCCCAGCTGCGTTCCCCGTTCATTATATACTGATCGTCAAGCACCCTACTCACCCGCTTGATGAAAATCTGTTGCCGGTCCCGAGGATTGCGAAATACCGCGAAGTCTCCCACCCGTGGAACAAAAATGCCCGACGCAAGGTAACGCCTGCCCGGGACAAGCACCGGCCAGTCGCTCTCCCCCTCCACCCGCACGATAAAAAGCAGCAAAGACGAACCTCGACAGAATCTATTGAAGTGAGACTTCAATAGGTCAAAAAAGCTTTTCAGTAAGTTTTTGATACGCATCATAGCGTTCCGGTACCCCTTTTACCTCATAAAATATTTTCGCGATGCCGTCCACCGCCGCGACGAGTTCCCGCGCCGCTTCCTCGCTCACTTCCTGCTTATTCTTAGAACAAAGCTTTGCGGCCTTCCAGACCAGATCATGGAGCTGCGGAAATTTCTCGAGATGCTCGGGCTTGAAAAAATCGGTCCATAAAATCAAAAGCTCGCGTTTGCACAATTCCGCGTGTTCTTCTTTCACTTTAACCCGCCGCGCCAGACTGTGTATCACTGCCTTGCGGGCCGAAAACTCTTCGGTCTCGGGCGGCGGCAGCTCGTTGATCTGCAGCGCCATCCGCAACACCGTCATCGCCGCGATTTTGGCCGGCGTCGGCTCGTAAATCCCGCACGGGATGTCACAATGGGCTTGGGCCCTCGCTTCGGGGAGAATATGCGAAAGATATCCTGCTATATCCATAGATTGAAAACTTTACGGATAAATCTGTTTGCCTTCTTCATCATACACTATAATTGCCTGCGTGGGACAGGACTTTGCGGCCAGAAGCAGGGTCTCATCATCAATCGCCTGATCCTCCAGGTCTTTGCGTTCGGTAGCGTCGGACGACGGAGGCGGCTGTTTCCGGCGCAATACCGCCTTATTCTCCGGATCCAGTTCAAACGTACTCGGCGCCACTGCTATACAAGACGCCGCGCCGATGCAAAGATTACGGTCAATCATCAATTTTCCTATTTTTTTCTTTCCTTCTTCCATATAGATATGAATATCATAAATTTTGCGTCACTCAAAGAGTGCTCTGCAGCGCCGCAATGCTTCGTACGGGAGCAGTACGCACTTGAGGCGCGCGGGCGAGGGCGACTGGCCGTAGCGCTGCAGCAAATCACCGGCGGTAAAATTCTTTATTTCAGCAAGCGGTTTTCTTTCGACGATGCTGCAGAGCATATCTGCAGATGCCGTCATCAATGCGCAGCCCTCGCCGGAAAATCGCGCGGCCTCAACCGACTGCTTGTCTCCGGCAAGCTTAAGATACAGCGCCACCTCGTCGCCGCAAAACGAATTCACCACCTCGGCCTGCAGGTCGGGCGTTTTTATTTCTCCACGGTACTGCGGGAAACGATACCGCTCAATTATGTCTTGTCGGTAAAG
>CAYIEG010000013.1:0-9883 GCA_964362375.1 uncultured Candidatus Saccharibacteria bacterium | reverse complement strand
CCGTAAAGATTCTTGAGCACTTTCTCAATATAGAGCCGCGCGCGGAAAGCGCTGTCCGGCGTATCCGGACCTCGGGCACCCGGCGTGGTCGAGATCGCCCACACCGGCTCATACGCGATCACCAGATTCTTCAGCGCGTCTTTCTTCGTGCCTGCGAGCCCCGCGGCCAGCTGGTCGCCCACGACCGACGGGATATCGGCTCCCTGGCGCTCCCGCTCCCCGACGCAAAGGATCGCCCCAAGGCGGGCCGCGAGCGCGGCGCGGACTTTTTTCTGCACCATCTCATCGGTCTCCCCCAGATGCATCCGGCGTTCGGAATGGCCGATGATGACATACTCGACTCCCGCCGCTTTCAGCTGCCGCCCCGACACCTCGCCCGTATAGGCGCCCCGCTCCTCCCAAAATACATCCTGCGCGCCGAGCTTGACGCCGTCTCCAAGTACCCGGCCGGCTGCATCCAGAAAAAGAAAGGGGGGCGCTACGACCAATTCGATATTTCGATATTTCGGAATTTGGGCGTTTGGCGCGCTTGAGCGCGCCAGCTTCACTGCCGCATCCGGCGACTCGGGATTCATCTTCCAATTCGCGACGATGAGTTTTTTCATATTATATTTTGATGCTACGCAAAAATTCGGCTGCGGATTCGGGGCTGATCGTAGAGATTTCAATTCCGGTGCCGATTTCGAATCCGGCCCAGATCGCGGTTTTGGGGAGAATCTCGAAATGCCAGTGGTAATGAGAAAAGTCCTCCGTATCGGCAGCCGGCGCGGTGTGCAAAAAGAAATTGTAATCGGGCTTTTGTAATCCTTGGGAGAGCTTGGCAAGCGACGCGCGCAACGCATCGGCAAGCGCCTCCCGCTCGGGCGCCTCAATCGCCTCGAAATTGGCATGGTGCGGTTTAGGAAAGAGGCGCAGCTCAAATGCGGTCTTGGAGGCAAAGGGCGCCACCACCGCGCAGTGCTCGTTCTCGTATACGATCCGCTCTTTCTGATCGAGCTCGTACCGAAGCATGACGCAGTGGACGCACTCGCGGTGCGCGCGGAAATACTCTCGGGATCCCCGGAGGCTCCTCCCGACGTCGGGCGGGATCACGGGAGTCGCGATGATCTGCGAATGGGGGTGCGCGAGCGACGCGCCCGCCTCTCGCCCGTGGTTTTCAAAAATCGAAATGTACGCCGCGCGGCCATCGGCTTTCATCGCCAGATACCGCTCCTGATACGCGCGGATGATAAGCCCGACTTCGTCGTTCGACTGCTCGGCAATCGGCTTGGTATGGCCGCGCGTCACCACCACCTCATGAAAACCGACGCCGTCGGTCGCCCGGTACGGCCCGACCGAACGGACCGGTGCGGAATCCCCGCGACTGAACGCCGGGTACTTGTTGGGGATCACCTGCAAAAACCATTCTTCATTTCGCGCGGGCAACACCAGCAGGGCATCCTCGTGCAGGGATTCAAAAGGACAGCCGGATTCCGGCTGGACAAACGGCACTGGTTTTTCCTCCGAAAAATCATGCGGCCGCTTTCCCCGACCGGTTGCGATCACCACCCAGTCGCCGGACACGAGATCCTGCCTGAGCTCGGAAATGTATTTTTTCATAAGGCCGATCGGACTAATTGGACTGATTGGGCCGATACGCGCCGCGAATCTTATTCCACCGTACCTGCATCAATTCCTTGAGCGTGCTCCCGTAGGCGCCGAGTCCCACCTTGGAGTCGGAGGGGTTGATCCAGCGCACCGGCACTTCTTTTATATGCAAGCCGCCGAGCTTGGCGATCAGCAATATCTCAAAATCAAATCCCCAGCCGGTTATGGTCTGGCGCCCAAATACATACTCCGCGGCCTGCCGCGTAAATACCTTGAACCCCCGCTGGGAATCGCGCACTTCCCAAAGCCCGGACCCCGCCCTGATCACGTATTTTGCAAACCGGCCGAGCGCCCGGCGGTACCACTGCGCGTGCTCCTGGATTGAGGCGCCGTTGACCTCGATCGAACCGATCACTATGTCGAAACAATTGTTTTTGCCCGGAGCGCAGATCTGGGGGAGAAACGCATCGAAGTGTTCGGGCGAGACCGAGTTGTCCGCATCGGCGAAGAGACGGATATCGCCCTTGGCCGCCAGCATCCCCTGCTGTACTGCCCACCCCTTGCCCTTGTTTTCCAAATTGAGGAGGGTTAAATTCGCAATCTGCGGCTGAAGCGACTGCACAATCTCGATTGTACGATCCCGGGAGGCGGAATTGGAAACAATGATTTCGTAGCCGCCGGGGAAATTTCTCGCCCGCAGATATGCATCCACTTCGCGAAGCGTCTTTTCAATCCGCTTTTCTTCATTATAGGCGGGGATCACCCAAGAGAGAAACATGTTCCTACGGCTTATTTTTCTTGTCCAGATACGACTGCAGGATAATCGCGGCCGCGGACGCATCGCTCATCTTCCCCTTGCCATGCGCTTCGGCCATGCGCGTCGTAAAAATCTCATTTTCGAAATGAATCGGGATACGGAGCGCGGTTTCCAGCCGCGCCGTAAATGCCCTCACCTCCTCCGTCTCCTGCGTCTCTCCTCCGGCGAGGCCGAGCGGCAATCCGGCCACTATCGCTCCGATCTCTTTCTCACCAATTATTTTCTCGAATTCGGCGATGACCTGCCGGATTCCTCTACGAGTGATGACGCGATCCGGAAAAGCAATCTTTCCTTCAGGGTCCGACACCGCAATCCCGATACGCGCCCTCCCATAATCAACTCCAAGATATCGCATTATGGCAATCTTATGCTACCACAGTCAGAATTTCAGCTCCAATTTTCGTCACCGCAACCGTATGCTCAAAATGCGCAGCCAGGCTCCCGTCAACAGTCCGAAAAGTCCACTCATCGTCATCGAGCGTAATCTGCCAGTCGCCGAGCGTCGCCATCGGCTCGATTGCGAGCACCATGCCTCTTTCGAGGGAGACACCCGTCCCCGGCCGGCCGTAATTGGGGATGAGCGGCTCCTCGTGCAACTCGTATCCCACACCGTGCCCCGCCAGATCGCGGATAATGCCAAGCCGCGCTTTTTTGAGGTGCCGCGCCACCGCACTGCCGATGTCGCCGATGCCGGCACCCGGCTTCACCGCGGCAATCCCGGCATCAAGCGCTTCTTTTGTTGCCCGGATCAGCCGCTCCGCCTCCGAAGCCGCCCTGCCGATGCCTACGGTAATCGCCGTGTCGGTCACGAGGCCGTCCCAGCGCATGCCGATATCAATGCCCAACACGTCTTTTTCCTTCAAAATCCGGTCCTCGCGCGGTATGCCGTGGACAATCTCGTCGTTGATCGAAGTACAAATCGAGGCCGGAAACGGCGTCTTCGCTTCCCGGATTTTATATCCTTTGAAGATGGGCGTGCCGCCATTGGCCACAATAAGACGCTCGGCAAGCTCGTCGAGTTCAAGCGTCGAGACCCCGGACTTTGCCGCCGCTTCAAGCCGCTCGAGAACCGCCGCCAGCCGCTTGCCGCCCTCGCGGAGGCGCCGGATCTCGTCTTCGGTTTTTATTGTGATCGCCACATTTGTCACCTCCGCGGCCACTTATTCCCCAGGCGCTTCGAAAGCACTGCGTCGATCTCGTGCCATACTTTCTCCGGGGACTGCTCGCCGTCTACCCGTAGGAGACGCTTTTGCCGCTTGTAATATTGCAGTACCGGCACCACGTCTTTCTGAAAATAATCGAGGCGGTTTTTGATGGCCGCTGCGGTGTCGTCCGCCCGGCCCCGCGCCAGGAGCCGGCGCATCGCCTCCCGCCGCCGCACATCGATATAGACGCACAGCGGCAGCGGCCGACCGTGCCAGCGCATCACGTCATCCAGTAATTTCGCTTCCCACAATCGCCGCGGCGCCCCGTCAAAAATCAGGTGCCGCTGGGCACCCCGCTCTTCAAAGAGAATTTTGAACCACGTGTAGGCCGCGACCCAGGAAGGATGCAGTCCGCCTTGTTGCATGATCCGGCGCGTAATGCGGCCGGCGGGGGTGGGGCTTTGCATGAGCGTCCGGAGCAATGCGCCCGTACTGATATGGACCGCTCCCTGCGATTTCAACCGCTCCATTACGAATTTGGCCTGCGTTCCCTTGCCGCAGCCGGAGCGGCCGAGCAAGGAGACCGTAAGTTTTTCACTCAATTGTTCTTCCATTCTATAGTCGCTCGTATTCCCGCATGACTAGCTGCGCGTTGACCTGCTTCATCGTCTCGATAATAACCGAGACCACGATGAGGAGCGCGGTCCCGCCGATCGTGAGCACCCGGATCGAAAAGATACCCTGCACGATGAGCGGCAAGACCGCGATGGTGCCGAGGAAGAAGGCGCCGGCGAGCGTAATCCGCGAGAGGATCCGCGCGAGATACGCCGCGGTCGGCCTGCCCGGCCGGATGCCCAAGATAAAACCGCCCTGCTTTTGCAGATTGTCGGCAATCGCCTGCGGATCAAACGTCACCGCGGTGTAGAAATAGGTAAAGAGGAGCACCAGGAGGAAATAGACGACTCCGTAGATCCACTGATTGTTGAAAAGCTGGATGAGAAAATTGGCGGCCTGCTGGGCGTATGGGTTGGGGATGCCGGTAAGGAAGCTGCCGATCAGGCCGGGGAAGAGGATAATCGAGACCGCAAAGATAATGGGGATCACGCCCGCCTGATTCACCCGCAGCGGCAGGTGCGTCGAGGTTCCGCCGTAGACCCGCATGCCGCGGATCCGCTTGGCATACGAAACCGGGATTGCCCGCTCGCCTTCTGAAATCACAACCACCCCCGCGATCACCGCGAGAGAAACGAGGATAAACCCGATGTAGCTTGGCAACTGCTCGGGAGTGAACGCAAAGAATCCCTGCTGAAGCGAGCGGGGCACGCTCGACACGATGCCAGCCAGGATGAGAAGCGAGATGCCGTTGCCGATCCCTTTTTCATTCATCAGCTCTCCGAGCCACATGAGAAACAGCGTCCCGCCCGTAATAATAATGAGGTTGGAGGCCAGGCCCCAGGCACCCAACGGCGGGATCACCTGCTGGCGGACGAGCAGCACCAAAAGGCCATACCCCTGCAGGAGGGCCAGCGGCACCGTCAGGATGCGCGCGTATTGATTAAACCGCTCGCGGCCCGCTTCGCCCTCTTCCTGATAGATCTCCTTCAGGCGCGGCACGATCATGGTGAAAAGCTGCATGATGATCGAGGCAGTGATGTAGGGACCCACGCCGAGCATCACGATCGAGAGATTTTCAAGCACCCCGCCGGAAAAGATATTGAGCAGTCCGAAGAACTGGTTGCCCGCGAGGAAGGCCTTCAACCGCGACGGATCAACGCCCGGCACCGGAATTGCCGCCGCAACACGGGAAACCGCGAGGATGCCTAAAATAAAAAGCACCTTCGCGCGAAGATCCGGGATGGTAAAAAGGAGGGCAAGTTTGCGGAACATAGTATTACGACTTTACCTTTGCGGCGGCCGATTTCGAAAATGACACATCTTTAAAAACCACGCTCTTTTTCAATTCTCCGTGACCCAGTATTTTTACCCGAGGCGTCCGGCCCTTGATTCTCGCGATCATGCGCTTGTCGAGAAGTGAATCGGGGCTCACGGTCTCTCCCGCGCGGAATCGCTTCTCAATCATATGCAAATTCACCACCGCCGGTTTGGGACGGAATGATTTGAAGCGATACCCGCGGAGCTTCGGGATTTTCTTGAGGATGTCCCGCTCCTGCGGCCTGATCTTGGCGCCGGCCCGCGCTTTCTGGCCCTTGATGCCGCGCCCGGAATAGGTGCCTCTTTTTCCCCCTCTCCCGATCCGCCGCGCCGCGCGACCCGGGTGTGTTGGTTTTATTTGATGCAGCTGCATATGCTTAAATTCGAAATTCGAAACAAACTCGAAATTCTAAATTCAAATATTCTAAACGTGTGTTTTGAATTTTGGATTTGGGTCATTGGGATTTGTTTCGGATTTCGTGCTTCGTGCTTCGGATTTTAGTTTTTTGAGGGCCTCCATCGTCGCCTTTGCGTTGTTGAGCTTGTTCCCCGTCCGTCCCAGGACTTTGGCGGTCAGATTTCTGATCCCCGCCAGATCCGCAATCACCCGTATCGGGCCGCCGGCGACCAATCCCCGCCCCGCGCGCGCGGGCTTGAGCACGACCCGGGCGGCGGAAAATTTGGCCCCGGTTTGATGCGGGATGGTCTTGCCCTCGCTCAAAGGGAACGCAAGAATATCCTTTTTGGCTTGGTAGGAGCCCTTCTCCACCGCTTCGGCAACGCTCGTCCCCTTGCCCATGCCGAGTCCCACCCGGCCGTTCCGGTCCCCTACGACCACTGTCGCGCGGAAACTGAAGCGCCGCCCGCCCGCAACCACCCGCGCGGTGCGGCGGATATCAAGCACTTTCTGATCAAATTCCGTGGGGCGCTTGCGCGCGTCGGGACCACGCTGATTTGGACCTCGCCTTGGCATATTCAAGCAAAATTTTTAAATATTTAAATCTTCAAAATTGCAAACCGGCTTTGCGGGCGGCTTCGGCAATTGAACTCACCAGCCCGTGATAGCGATAGGATCCGCGGTCAAATACGGCCTTGGCCACGGCTTTTTCGGCCGCGCGCTTGGCAATGAGCGCGCCGAGCTTTTCGGCTCTGGCATTGCGCGTCTCTTTTTTCCCGCCTGCCGCCTCCGCGTCGCTTGCCGCGGCAATCGTGCGCCCGGCCGCATCATCAATGAGCTGGACACACAGATGGCGATTGGACCGGAATACCGAAAGCCGCGGACGGTCAGCCGTCCCCCGCACTTTTGCGCGTACCCGGCGATGCCGCCGCAGACGCCGTATTTTATTTTCTTTTCCTTTATTCATGCCTTTAGTCAACCGGATACGACCGCTTTCTTGCCGGCCTTGCGCCTGATCACTTCACCCGCATACCGGATCCCTTTTCCTTTATACGGTTCCGGCGGCTTCTGATCGCGAATCTTTGCCGCGACCATCCCCACGGTCTCTTTATCCGCCCCGGATACCGTGATCGTGTTTTTCTCGGTCTTGAGCGTAATGCCTTCGGGCGGAGTATACCGCACCGGATGCGAGAATCCCAGCTGCATGACCAGCGTATTGCCCTCGAGGGCCGCGCGATACCCGACCCCCTCGAACTCAAGTTTCTTCTCAAATCCCGATACCACCCCTTCGACCATATTGGCGACGAGCGAGCGGCTAAGGCCCCAAAACGCAGCGGTCTTCCGGGAGGATCCGGTCGGCGAGACGATGATTTCATTTCCCTCAACCTTTACCCCGACTTCCGGAGGCAGCATGCGGCGGAGCGCACCCTTGGGGCCGCTTACCGTAATCGTCCGCCCCGACACCTCGATTTTTACCGACGCCGGAACGGGAATTGGTTTTTTGCCCACCCTTGACATATCACCAAATTTCAGCAATTAATTCGCCACCGACTTTTTCCTTTCTTGCCTCCGCCCCGGTGAGGACACCCTTGGGGGTCGTAAGGATATAGACGCCGCCGCGGGGCGCGTAACGCAGCTCCCTATAGGAGGAGTAACGCCGCAGGCCGGGAGTCGAGAGCAATTTTACTCCATGGATCGCCGGCGCGTCCTTCCCGCCGCGCAGCACCACCTCGAGCGTCTTTTTCACCCGCTTGCCCTTCCGGTCCGTCTTGACGATAAAACCCGCGCGCTCCAACGCCTTGGCGATTTCCTGCTTCAAGCGCGAATATGGAACCAGGACCGTTTCGTGGCCGGCGGTTTGGGCATTCTTGATGCGGATCAGCATGTCAGAAATGGGGTCCATGCGAAAAGTTTAAATGTCTAAAGTTTAAATATTTAAACATTAAAAGTTACCAGCTCGATTTTCTTATTCCCGGTATCTCCCCGCGGTTGGCCAGCTCCCGGAAACAAATCCTGCAAAGGTCAAAGTCCCTCATAAACCCGCGCTTGCGCCCGCAACGAAAACACCGCCGGACAATTCGTGACGAATATTTCGGGGTCTTCAGCGCTCTTGCGATGACCGATTTCTTTGCCATGGTCAATTAAAATTCAAATGGATGCCCCGCTGCCGAAGTTGCGGCTGCTTTGCGGCATGTCCCTTCTCCCCGTGTCCCGCCGCCGAAATTGCAATATCGGCAGGGGACGATTGCCAGAAGGCCGGTATCAATGTCGGGACCGGGATATTCATCCTATTTTATAGGTAGTCCCATCAGGCGCAGCAGGGCAATGCCCTCCTCCCGGCGCCGCGCACCGGTGACCACCACCGTCACTTCCACACCGAATAAGAGCCTGTAATCCTCGCCGATCATCTCTGGAAACACGATATGCTCTCGAACCCCGATCGTCAAATTGCCCCGCGCATCGAACGTCCGCTCCTCGACCCCCTTGAAATCGCGCGTCCGCGGCAGCGCGGTATTGATCAGCCGCGAAAGAAAGTCGTACATCCGCCGTCCCCGGAGCGTCACCTGGTAGCCGATGACCAGCCCCTCGCGCGTCCTGAACGCCGCGATCGCCTTTTTCGCTGGCCGGGCCGCGGGCTTCTGACCGGTAATAATCGCCAGAAATTTTTTCACCTCTCCGTGCTCCTTGTCGTCGCGGATCCGGCCCACGCCGGTATTCACCACCACTTTCTCGACCTTGGGAATCGCCATGACATTCTTGTAGCCGAATTTGGCCCGCATCGCGGAAAGCACTTCCTTTCTATATTTTTCCTGTAAATCCATCGTGCTCATATTTTTACAGCTCACTGCCGCATCGCTTGCATATGCGGCGCTTGGCGCCGTCCACCGCGCGGTAGCCGATCCGGGCCGCTTTCCCGCACTTCGGGCAGACAATCGCCGCCCGTGATGCCATAAAAGGAGCGGGAATCTGGACCAATTCCCCCTTCTGGCCCGCGCGACGCGGCCGCACGTGCTTCTTCTTCACATTCACCCCTTCGACGACAATCCGCCCCTGGGCGGGGAAAACCGCCAGTATCTTACCGGCCTTGCCTTTGCCGACACCGGCAATTATTTTCACTTGATCGCCTTTTTTGAGCTTCATACGACTTCTTCCGCCAGCGAAATTATCTTCGTATACCCCCGGTCCCGCAGCTCGCGCGGGATCGGACCGAAGATCCGCCCGCCTTTCGGCTCCACCCCGTCGACGATGATCGCCGCATTCTCATCAAAGCGGATATACGATCCATCCGGCCTCCGGAACGAGGCGCGCTCGCGCGCAATCACCGCCCGCACCACGTCTTTCTTCTTGACGAGCTTCCGCGGCTCGGCAACTTTCACGGACGCGACGACTAGATCGCCAAGCCGCGCATACCGGCGCCGCGATCCGCCCAATACCTTGATAACCTGGAGCAGTTTTGCTCCGGAATTATCCGCAACTTTCAGCATTGACCGTGGTTGGATCATACTGCTTCGGTTCCTTCTTCATCCTCATCGCCTGCCGCGACCGCTGCGCCCTTTTTCAATAATTCGACAACCTCCCAGCGCTTCTCTTTTGACAGCGGCCGCGTCTCCCGGATCGCCACCACATCGCCAATCGAATACGCGCCCTCTGCGGCATGGGCCTTGAATTTCCGGAACGTCCGGTAATACTTCTCGTATTTGGGATGCTTCTTCAAGCTGTCGATCCGGACGACAACCGTCTTTTGCATCTTATTTGAAACCACGATACCTTTGAGTTTGCGCATACGCGTAAATTACCGGTTAACTGTTGCCGATTCCCGCTGCTTCAAAAGCGTCATAATCCGCGCGATATCGCGCTTGACCGCCGGAACCTCTTTCACATTCTTTACTTTCTTCTGCTGCACCAATTCCCGAAGTTCAGCCATCCGCCCCCGCATCTGGGCAAGGAGGGTGTCTAGTTCTTCTTTTGATTTTTGCCGCAATTCGTTCGGTTTCATACTCTACT
>CAYIEG010000012.1:0-10289 GCA_964362375.1 uncultured Candidatus Saccharibacteria bacterium | reverse complement strand
GGCGTATTCGGGATCCAGCGCGTGCTCGGCGTCCACAAATGCAGCCATGCCGCCCTTGCGCTGCGCTTCGCGGATAATATGGAGCGACAACGTGGTCTTACCGGAGCTTTCGGGACCGAAGATCTCTATGATGCGCCCGCGCGGCACGCCGCCGACGCCGAGTGCCGCATCAATGGAGATTGAGCCCGTGGGGATCACGTCGACATCAACCTTGCGGACTTCCCCCAGCTTCATGATCGCGCCCTCGCCGTATTTATCCTGAATTTCTTTCACCGTCGCTTCAAGGAGTTTTGCCTTGTCAAGCTTTTCTTCTTTCGCCATACCTCTCAAAAATTTATTATTCTACAAGAATATATCTCACCTCCTCGCTCACCTTTCCGAATCGGCTCTCGCTGACAAACTGCAGACGATTGACGCCGAGCTGCAGCTCGATTTCATCCGTGAAGGCGCCACGCTCGTCAATGGTAACTTCGCGTCCATTCACCGTCAAGCTGCTTTCTTTTTCGGTGAATCCCCTCACCGCGACGGTCGGGCGGGAGATACGGCTCCGGTCGGCCGGGCTTTCGATCGTCAGCACCGGCCCGGAGGCAAATACAAAGAGGCGCATTCCCCAGAACCCGATCAGTGCGGCCAAGAGCCCGCCCCCGACGATTGCCCATAATCGCCGCAGCGTCAGGAAGAACCGTATGCCGCCCTGTCTCGACCGTCCTCTCCGATGTATATTGGTATTTTCCTGCCCAGACCCGTTTGCCCATTCGCGGTTCAGCGCCGCAAGGAGTAGATCGCCGTCCTGGCCTCCCAAGACATGCGCTGTCCGCCGTACTGCTCCCTCGGCGTAGACCTTTGCCGGAAAGAGGCGATATTTGCCTTCCTCGAGCGCCTGAATATAGCGGGAAGCGACGCATGCTTCCCGCGCAAGGCCCTCAACCGTCATTCCGAGCGCCTCGCGCCGGGCCCGCAGTTCGCCGCTGAGCGTAGCGTACTCCATATATTATTATGGATTAATTTCCCAATACATCAGGGGAGGATTCGTTTCTGACTGCTCCAAACACCTCCCGCGGTTTGGCCCCGTCCGCCGGGCCGATCACGCCTTTTGCTTCAAGGGTATCCAGCAGCCGGGCGGCGCGGGCATACCCCACGCGAAGCCGCCGCTGGAGATATGATGCCGAGGCCTTGCCGGCGTCGACGACCAGGGCCTGCGCCTCCCCATAGAGCGGATCATCGTCTCCTTCCCACTCGCCAGCATCTGCGCCCTCGTCTCTCTCTTCGCCGGTTTTGGCCGAAAATATTTCCTCCTCATGCTCGTACTCGGGCATCGGCGTTTCTTCGCGCAAAAATTCCACGACCCGCTTCATCTCCTGCTCGGATACGAATGCGCCCTGAATCCGGCGGGGCCGGCCGGTGTCGCCCGCCAAAAAGAGCATGTCGCCGTTGCCCAGCAGCCGCTCCGCGCCCGCACTGTCCAAAATCGTGCGCGAGTCAACTTGCGAGGCGACCTGAAACGCGATTCGCGACGTGATGTTTGCCTTGATAAGACCGGTGATGACTTCGACCGACGGACGCTGGGTCGCGACGATGAGGTGTATACCGACCGCGCGCGCCATCTGGGCAAGGCGGATGATCGAGGCCTCGACTTCGCGCGGGAACACCGCCATGAGATCCGCGAGCTCGTCAATGATAATGACGATATAGGGCAGCGGCTCCTTGGCCGATCCCTTCCCGATCGAGGAATTAAAACTCACGATATCCCGGACATGCGAGGCCGAGAGCAGGTCGTAACGGCGATCCATTTCCTTCGTTGCCCACCGGAGCGCCTGGATCGTCTTTTTGGGATCGGTGATCACCGGCGTCAAAAGGTGCGGAATGTCGTTGTAAACCGAGAGCTCCACCCGCTTGGGGTCAACCAGGATAAAGCGCAGCGCCTGCGGGCCGTTGCGATAGAGCAACGACCCGACCAGCGTGTGGATCGAAACCGACTTGCCTGAACCAGTGGCGCCTGATACCAGCAGGTGCGGCATCCGCGCCAAATCCGCATAGACCGGCGACCCCGTCACGTCGCGGCCGAGTGCCACCATCAAGGTCTGTACCGCATCCTGGTAGGTCTTGTGTTCAAGCAGCGCGCGGAGGCCGACGAGCGCGATCGAGCGGTTGGGGACCTCGATCCCGACGAGCGATTTGCCGGGAATGGGCGCTTCTATCCGGATTGGGTGCGCCGCAAGCGCCAAGGACAGGTTGCTGTGGAGCGCCACGATCTTGGAAAGCTTCACCCCCTCGGCCGGCCGCAGGGTGTACTGCGTCACAGTGGGGCCAATCGATACCTCGCCCATCTCGACGATAATCCCAAAATTTTCAAGCGTCCGCTTGATGATATTCGCATTGGCGCGTATATCGCCGGAACTCGGCGTCCCGCGGTCTCCCTGCAGGAGCTCCAGAGGCGGACGCTTGTAGCGAAAGCGGCGGAGGGCCGACTGCTTCATTTGAATAAGAGAGTCCGCGTTGTGGTCTTCGGTCGGCGCGGGAGAAGGTGACGCGCTTGCACCGACTCCCGGCTCCTTCTTCCGGTCGATTGCCCCCGCGAGCAATGCTTCTACTTTGCCAAGCACCGATTGTTCTGCCGGGGTCGATTCCGGTACGGCTGCAGTTTCCGAACCCGCCACCTCCTCCCCCGCCTCCTCGCCCCAGAGCCGCAGGCGGATCGGAATATTGAACGTGATGAGGATCGAAACGACAAAGATGCTGCCGACGATGATGAGCGACGCCCAGAAATCAAACAGGGCGATCAACGGCCTCGAGACGACAGCGCCCAGCGCCCCGCCGGTGCCGGCGCCAAACAGGATATTGAGAAGCCCCAGCGACGAAAAAAGAAAGAGGAGGCCGCCGAGCGCGGTTGCCGTGAGAAACCGCCGCGCGTGCGCGAAGAGGAACGAGACGCCGACGAAAATGAGCGTCACGGGCGCAAAAAAGTATCCTTTGCCGAGCGCAAAATTGAATACCCCAAAAATTATATCCCCCGCGGTGCCGCCCTTGCCGTGATAGGAAAGCAGGAGAAGGGCGGCCAATACAAATACCGCGATCGCCGCGATAACCCGCTTGGTCTCGTCATGAATCCCCGCGTGCCACGCCGGACGCTCCCCCGGTTCTTCCATCTCGCGCCCGCGCTTTCCGCTCCATTTTTTCTTCGGTTTTGCCATATGGAGTACTCCCAACATACACAATAAACCGGCCGTTTCGCAAGGGACTTTGTGCACAGTTTGCGGGTGCGACCGAAAAGGCGGGTCATTGCAATGACCCGCCGCTTAATCGAAGAGCACGCCTATGCCATCAAACGGTTTTCCGATACCCCGTGCCGGCGGGGATGAGGCGGCCGATGATGACGTTTTCCTTGAGGCCGCGGAGGTAGTCTTTCTTGCCGCGGATCGCGGTGTCGATCAAGACGCGCGCGGTTTCCTGGAAAGACGCCGCCGAGAGGAAACTCGAAGTAGTGAGCGCGACCCGCGTGATTCCCATGAGGAGCTGGACCGCCTTGGCCGGCTGCGCGCCCGCGCGGACCATACGGCGGTTGATGCGCCGGAACTCCCGCTTCTCGATGACTTCTCCCGGAGTGAATTCCGTGTCGCCCGCGCTCTTGATCCGCACGCGCGAGAACATCTGGCGCACGATCACTTCGATATGCTTGTCGTGGATCGGGGCGCCCTGCAGAGAATAAATCTTCTGCACTTCGCGGACCACGTACCGCTCGGTTGCCTGCCTCCCCGCGTAGCGGAAGAGCTCGCGGAGATCCGCGTGACCCTCGGTCAAGACCATCCCCCGCTTCACTTCGGCTCCGACCGCCACGAGTGCCGCGGAATTCTGGGCCGAGCGTATTTCCCGCACCTCTTTCTTGCCCGCGGTCTGGATTTTGATCACCCGCTCGCGGCCCTCCACCGCGACTTCAAGCACCTCGCCATCCACATCCGACACCACCGCCCGCCACTTTGGCGGCCGTGCTTCAAAGATTTCCTCCACCCGCGGCAGACCGGTCGTAATATCCCCGCCTCCGGCGACTCCTCCGACGTGGAAGGTGCGCATGGTCAGCTGGGTGCCCGGCTCGCCGATGGCTTGCGCGGCCACAATCCCGACCGCTTCGCCAATCCGCACCACGTCGTTATTCCCGAGGTCATAGCCGTAGCAGACCTGGCACACTCCGCGCAAGCTGCGGCAGGTGATCGGCGAACGGACCACCACCCGGCTGACATTTTTTTCGTTGAGCAGCTTCGTTTCGTCGTACCCTATCATGGTCCCCGCCTTGAGCACCGTTTTTCCGTCCGGGTCCACCGCATCTTCAAAGAGCGCCCGGCTGAACGCGCGCTGTCCTATGGTTTTATTGATTTCGGCAGACCCCTCGCGCGTGATTTCCCTGCCCTCTTTAGAGCGGCAATCGGTCTCGACCACGATGATATCCTGCGCGACGTCGACGAGGCGGCGCGTAAGGTAACCGGCCGCGGAGGTCCGCAGCGCCGTATCCGCCGTGCCTTTGCGGGCGCCGTGCGTCGAGATGAAATATTCCAGCACGTTCAATCCTTCTTTGTATGAAGAAAGTACCGGCAGCTCGATGATGCGGCCCGCGGGGTTGACCACGAGTCCTTTCATACCGGCCATCTGCCGGATCTGGGTCCAGGAGCCGCGCGCGCGGGAATCCACCATAGTGTAAATCGAACCCTGCGGATCGAGCGCCTGGGGGACGAGCTTGGTGATCTTGTCCACCACCCCTTGCCACACTTCCACGATCCGATTGTACCGCTCCTGATCGGTCAGAAGCCCCTGCTGATACTGATCCCTGATCACCGCCACTTCCTCGCGCGCCACGCGGATGAGCTCCTGCTTTTCCGGCGGCAGGCGGAGGTCCTCGATCCCCCAGGAGATGCCCGAGCGCGTCGCGAATTCAAATCCGAATTTCTTGATGCGGTTCAGAATCGCGGGGGTGCCCTGGATGCCGTAACGCTTGATGATCCGCGTCACGATCTCGGCAAGATCGCGGTTGCGCAGCTCCTGATTCACGTAAGGAAAATCAACGGGCAGTTCGCGGTTGAAAAGAATACGCCCGACCGAAGTCTCGATGATCTCGCTGCCGATATTGCGTTTGCTCGGCGGCACGGCACTCTTGGGACTCTGTCCCGCGGGTGACATGCCCTCAACGTCGGACAACTTCGGCAGCGGGATGCGCACGCGGATGCGTGCCTGCAGATCGACATGCCCGAAATTATACGCGATGAGCGCCTCTTCCTCGGATGCAAACACTTTTCCCTCGCCCGGCTTCCCCTCCCGGATCAAAGTCGCAAAGTAGCTGCCGAGCACGATGTCCTGCGTCGGGTTCACGATCGGGTCGCCGGTTGCGGGCTTCAAAAGGTTGTGCGATGAGAGCATGATCGTCTGCGCTTCCTCTTGGGCCTCGTCCGTCAGAGGAAGATGGACCGCCATCTGGTCGCCATCAAAGTCGGCGTTGAATGCCGGACAGACCAGCGGATGGATCTGGATCGCGTCGCCTTCGATGAGTACCGGATAGAACGCCTGGATGCCGAGGCGGTGCAGCGTCGGCGCGCGGTTGAGTATCACCGCACGTCCCGCAATCACTTCTTCGAGTGCGGCCCACACCTGCGGATTCTGATCTTCGATCAATTTACCCGCGCCGCGGATATTGTGGGCCACTTCTTTCTCGATGAGTTTGCGTATGACAAACGGCTTGAAGAGCTCCAGCGCCATTTTCTTGGGCAAGCCGCACTGGGAGAGCTCGAGATCCGGCCCCACGACGATCACCGACCGCCCCGAATAGTCCACGCGCTTGCCGAGCAGATTCTGGCGGAAACGGCCCTGTTTCCCTTTCAGGATATCAGCCAGCGACTTGAGGGGACGGCGTTGGATTTGCGACGCGGCGGGCGAGGCACCCCGGCGGATCGAATTGTCGATCAATGCGTCCACCGCTTCCTGCAGCATCCGCTTCTCGTTGCGGGTGATGACTTCCGGGGCTCTCAATTCAAAGAGCCGCTTCAAGCGGTTGTTGCGGTTGATCACGCGCCGGTACAGATCATTCAGGTCAGAGGTCGCGTAGCGCCCGCCGTCCAACTGCACCATCGGGCGCAGATCCGGCGGAATCACCGGGATGACGGTCAGAAACATCCACTCCGGACGGATCCCCACCCGAACCATGTCGCTGATCGTCTGCAGCCGCCGGAGGGTCTTGCGCTGCGCTACCGGCGACTGATTCGGCAAGTCGTACTGCAGGGAATCCCGAAGCGCCGCAAGGTCCAGGCGCTCGAGAATCTTGCGGATTGCTTCAGCCCCGATCGATGCTTCAAACACCTCGCCGAATTTCCGCGCCATGCGGTGATACTCGACTTCGGAGAGCACCTGATGGACGGCAAGGCCCCGAAGTTCTTCGCGGGTTGCGTCTTTCATCTCGCGGAGGCGCGCAGCTTCCGCTTCCGGCAATCCCTTTGCTTTTGATTTAAACTCTTTATCGATTTCCTCGAGCGCCTTGAGGCGCGCCTTTTCATCAACTTTGGTAATGATATATCCCGCAAAATAAATTACCTTTTCCGGATCATTGACCGACATGTCGAGCAGCAGGCCGACTTTGGAGGGCACCCCGCGGAGGAACCAGATATGGGTCACCGGAGAAGCGAGTTTGATAAAGCCCATCCGCTCGCGGCGGACGATTGCGCGGGTGACTTCCACTCCGCATTTGTCACAGATCACTCCTTTATAGCGGATGCGCCGGTACTTCCCGCAATAACACTCCCAATCCTTGGTCGGCCCGAAAATGCGCTCGTCAAAGAGACCGTCGCGCTCGGGCTTGCCGGTCCGATAATTGATCGTCTCGGGCTTGGTCACCTCGCCGTACCCCCAGGAGATGATTTCCTCGGGGGAAGCGAGCCGCAGTCCGATCGCCCGAAAATCAATTGCTGGCTGTTGCTGTTGTGGTTCCATGCCTATTATTTAACTTTTTGCCGCTCGCGGACCGCCTTGACCGGCGCCGACGGCCGCTTCTCTTTTTCCGTCTCCGCGATCTCCGCCTTCGGTATGAGCTGGACATTCAGCGCCAGCCCCTTCAATTCATTCACCAGCACGTTGAAAGAAGCGGGGATATTCGGGCTTTTAATCCGCTCGCCGTTGATGATCGCTTCATACGTCGCCGCGCGGCCGAGCACGTCGTCCGATTTGATCGTCAGCATTTCCTGAAGCGTATGCGCGGCTCCGTATCCTTCCAGCGCCCACACCTCCATCTCTCCGAACCGCTGCCCGCCAAACTGCGCCTTGCCTCCGAGCGGCTGCTGGGTGATGAGCGAATACGGCCCTATCGAGCGCATATGAATCTTGTCCTCTACGAGGTGGTTGAGCTTCAAGATATAAATATAGCCCACAGTCAATTTCTGGCCGAACGGCTCGCCGGTCCTCCCGTCGAAAAGCTTCACCTTGCCGTCTGCCGGCAGCCCCGCCCGGACAAGCTCGGCCTTGATCTCTTCCTCGGTCCAGCCGGCCAGCGCCGGGGTCCGCGCATGGTATCCCAATTTCTTCGCCGCCCAGCCAAGATGCGTCTCATAAATCTGCCCGACATTCATGCGCGAAGCCACACCCATCGGATTGAGAATGACATCCACCGGAGTTCCGTCTTCCAGGTACGGCATGTCCTCCTCCGGCAGGATCTTTGAAATGACGCCCTTGTTCCCGTGGCGGCCGGCAAGCTTGTCGCCGACTGCGATCTTCCGGAGCTGTGCCACATCCACCTGAACCCGCTTGAGCACGCCCGCCTCGAGCTTGTCTCCCCGCTCGCGGGAGAATTCGCGCACCGCCACCACGCGTCCTCTCTTGCCGTGCGGAAGCCGCAGGGAAGTATCCTTCACCTCCCGTGCTTTCTCGCCGAAGATCGCCCGGAGCAATTTTTCTTCCGGCGTCAGATCGGATTCGCCTTTGGGCGTAATCTTGCCGACAAGAATATCGCCCGACCGCACCTCCGCTCCCAGACGCACCACGCCTTCTTCATCCAAATTCTTCAGTTTTTCCTCCCCGACATTCGGAATATCGGGCGTCGTCACCTCGACGCCGAGCTTGGTGTCGCGCACATCGCAGGTAAAATCTTCAATATGGACCGAGGTATAGCGGTCGTCCTTGAGCAGGCGCTCGGAAAGAATGATCGCGTCTTCGTAATTCGCGCCGAACCAGGAGAGGAAGGCGACAAGCACGTTCTGCCCCAGCGCCAATTCTCCCTGCTCGGTGGACGAGCTGTCCGCCAGCACATCCCCCCGCTTCACTTTCTGCCCCTTCATCGCCACCGGCCGCTGGCGGATGGCGGTAAAGGCGTTGGTGCGCAGGAAGGAAACCAGAGGATAGCTATGGAGCTTCCCGCCCTTTTCCTTGACGACGATTTCCTGCGCGTCGACGGAATCAACGACGCCTTCGTTCTCCGCGACGATGACGCGGCCGGAATCACGGGCCGCGCGCGCTTCTACGCCTGTCCCGACGAGCGGGGCCGAGGCGCGGACGCACGGGACGGCCTGGCGCTGCATGTTGGAACCCATCATGGCGCGGTTGGCATCGTCATGCTCAAGAAAAGGAATCAAGCTCGTTGCGACTGAAATTGCCTGCTGGGGAGAGACGTCTATAAAATCAACGGCGTCGCGGCTGACAACCGACGGATTGCCGCGGACCCGCGCCTCAACCTGCTCATCCAGAATCGCGCCGTCGGCATCCACCGCAATCCCCGCGTGCGCAATGTTGTGCTGCACCTCCGAAGACGCATCCAGATACACCATCTCCTTGGTGACCTTGCCGTCTTTCACTTTAATATACGGCGTCTCGATCAATCCCAGCTCATTGAGACGCGCGTATCCGGCAAGGTGCCCGACGAGTCCGATATTCGGACCTTCCGGCGTCTGGATCGGACAGATCCGTCCGTAATGGGAAGGGTGGACGTCCCGAACCTCGAATCCCGCCCGCTCGCGCTGCAGACCCCCGGGCCCCATCGCCGAGAGCCGACGCTTGTGCTCCAGCTCCGACAACGGGTTTACCTGATCCATGAATTGCGAGAGCTGGGAGGAAGTGAAAAATTCTTTTACCGCGGCCATGAAAGGACGCGCATTGATGAGCTGTGCCGGTGCGAGCGTATAGGGATCCAAGGTCGACATGCGGTCACGAATGATACGCACCATCCGCGCGACCCCCACCCGCAGTTTGTTCTGCAGCAATTCTCCCACGCCCCGCACCCGCCGGTTCCCCAGGTGATCAATGTCGTCGGCAGGCGTATTGCCGACATTGTTCAAGCGGATGATCTCGCGCATCACCGCAACGATGTCGTCGAGGGAAAGGATCTTTGATTTATTGCTCTTGGAAAGATTCAGGCGCTGGATAAATTTGTACCGTCCCACATCGCCGAGATCATACCGCTCCTGACTAAATATCATCTGGATCAGAGAGCGCGCATTGTCGGCAGTCGCAAGGTCCCCCGGGCGGATGCGCTTATAAAGCTCAATAAAGGCATCCTCCGGGCGCTTGGCCTGGTCCCGCTCCAATGTCTTATTGATAAAGGACACTTCTCCGTTATCAATGTCCTTGAAGAGATCCGCAATTGCGGCTGAATCTGCCAGCCCGAAGACCCGCAAGAGATTGGTTGCCGGGATTTTGCGCTTCCGGTCGATTTTTACGTAAATTGTGCCGTCCGCATCGGTCTCGAACTCCAGCCATGCCCCGCGGTTGGGGATGATCTTGGCGCCAAAATAGCGCTTTCCGCGCGCCGCAGTGCTCGTAAAGTAGACCCCGGAGGACCGGATCAGCTGGGAAACCACCACACGCTCGACGCCGTTAACGATAAATGTCCCGCGGGGAGTCATGATCGGGAAGTCGCCAAGATAGATCTCCTGCTCCTTTGCTTCCTTGGTCCGCTTGTTGGTCAATTTTGCGCGGATGCGCAGCGGCGCCTCATACGAGAGATTTCTGGCGCGTGCTTCTTCTTCGGAAAACTTCGGCTCATCTACATAAAAGTGCACAAATTCAAGCGAGAATTCCTTCTCACTGAAATCTTTTACCGGCGAGACCTCATCAAAAAGCTCGCGCAGCCCCTTCTTGAAAAACCATGCGTAGGAATTCAGCTGTGCTTCTGCCAGGACCGGCAGTTCCGTGGGAGGGGTCGTGTATCGCGCAGAGAATTTCTTTTGCATATACCTAAAAATAAATTTTTAGTGCAAAGCGCTTAAAAATTTGTTGAAAAAGTCTAAGAGACACGTCCCAAACCAGCTAAAAGACAAAAGGACAACGCAATA